>NZ_DATJPM010000095.1 GCF_035506375.1 Methanocella sp. | reverse complement strand
CGGCCTGCTCGGCGAGAACATCCTGGGGACGCCTTTTAAGATTAACCTCGGGGAAGTGACCCTCATCGTGATCTCACTCATGATCCTGGAACTCTATGCGTTCTATAAGATGGGCTGGCTGCGATAGACGACCGTTAGGATTGTTAATTATTTACTCTAGGTGTGGCTACAGCTCGTGCCCCATAACAAAATATATAACATCTCCAACATTTCAGGCACTTACTCATAATATGGAGTGGCAACATGAGAACAATCGGTCTGATCGGCGGCATGAGCTGGGAATCGTCCATCGAGTACTATCGCATCATAAATGAGGCGGTCCGGGAGAAGTTGGGCGGGCTGCATTCGGCGCCGCTCGTCATGCACTCGGTAGAGTTCGAGGAGATCCGGGCGCTACAGGACGGCGGAGATTGGGCGGAGCTGACGGACATCATGACCGATGCGGCAAGGGGCCTGAAATGGGCCGGGGCGGACTTTATCCTCATATGCACGAACACCATGCACATCATGGCGGACGACGTGCAGAGGCGGGCGGGCATCGAGGTGCTCCACATCGCCGACGCCACCGGCGAAGGGATCAAAAGCGCCGGCCTTAAAAAGGTCGGGCTCCTGGGCACGAAGTTCACCATGGAGAAGGACTTCTATACGGGGCGGCTCAGGGACAAGTTCGGCATCGAGGCCATCGTCCCCGAAGAGGCCGAACGGCAGGAAGTCCACGATATCATTTTTAAGGAATTATGCGCCGGTATCATCAGTCCCGAGTCTAAAGGCCGATTAATGAAGATCATGGCCGGCTTGACCTCCCGGGGGGCACAGGGCATCGTTCTGGGCTGCACGGAGATACCGCTCATCATCGGGCAGGGCGACGCGGACGTGCCCGTATTCGACACGACCCGCATCCACGCCCTGGCTGCCGTAAGAAAAGCGATGGCTTGAACCAAAGTTTCTTATTCTCGCCGCGATTATTATATATTAGGTGGGTATGTTGGACCTGATCACGATCATCGTTTTATTAGTAATACTCGCCATAGTCGTCTTACTCGTGCTATGGCTCGTATTGATCTATAACCGCTTCATGAGCCTCCGGAACGGGGCAGAGGCCCAGCTGGGGCAGGTCAAGGTGGCCATGAAAAAGCGACTCGACATGATCGAGCAGCTTTTAGGTGCCGTGAAGAGCTACGCGAAGTTCGAGAAGGAGACGCTGGAGAAGATCACCGGCCTCCGGGCGAGCGTAGCGAAGGGCGGGCCGGCCGAGATCAACAACGCCGAAAAGGAGTCGCGCTCGCTGGTCGGGAGCCTGTTCGCCGTCGCGGAGGCCTACCCGGACCTGAAGACCTCGCAGACGGTCACCAGCCTCCAGACGTCCATCAACGAGATTGAGGCCGAGATCGCCCGGCAGCGGTACACTTACAACAACGTCGCCCAGCAGTTCAACACCATGCTGGATACCATCCCGTCGAACATCGTGGGCGCCCTGTTCGGAATGCGCCGGATGGAGTACCTCGAGTTCGAAGAGGACATCAAGAAGGCGCCGAAGATCGAGTTCTAAGGCGGGGGTCCGATGGCCAATTCGCCCCTCGATATCCTGTCCGGATTAGGGTTCATGATCGTATGGGCCCTTCTTTTCTTTTCCCCCATATGGATACTCCTGGCCCGTTTTATAAAAAAGAAGATGGGCGATACGGGCATCTACATCCGTCCGGTGCACGAGGGCGGGCAGATCCTTTCGCTCGTGGCCATCACCCTCATCCTCGGGGCGCTATCCGTTCTGGCGGTCACCACGTTCTCGACCACCATGGTCGGCGGGGACCTGGTCTGGGATTCGTACAACGTCACGCTCTACGACAACGGCACCATGGTCGAGCAGATCGCCACCGACGTGACGTCGAGCGATTACCGGATGCTGTACCGGTACTGGGACGACCCCGTGTACGCGCAGGGCGACGTGTCCGGCGCCCTGTACCCGTGCCTCGAGCTCACGTCCCGAAAGGTGCCGGCCGGCGCCATCGGATATCTTGTCGATGCCAGGCACGTTGTCCATGTTGACGGCACGACGTCGAGTGAGAACTTATACTTTATTTCGGATAAGGCGAACAATAATGAGATAGGGGCTTATAAACCCTCCTACTTTAGCCCGGGCACTTATACGGTCACGTATACCTATATTCTACACCCGCCGATACAGTATGATGATACCAATGCTCACCTGAACCTCAAATTTTTAAGAGAGCACCCTGAAATACGGCACGTAAACATCGTCATCTACTCGAAGTACCTGGACTCGGTCTATCCGCACTCCGATACGCTGACCGCCGTGAAGGCGGGCGATCACTATGTCATCTCCGGCTCCTCGCCCCAGAACGAGCTGCTCGAGGTCGAAATGCTATACGATAAGGGCCTGACGGGCGAAATGCCGGGCGATCTCATTCCCACGACAAAGGTGAAGGGCCAGACGGAGCAGGCCAACGCCGCGTACTCGCTGACTGTCACGCTGTTCCAGTGGCTGGAATATGCCGCCATCGCCCTCGTCGTGCTGATGCCGTTCGCGCTGCTGGCGGTCTACCTGCTCTTCGGCCGGGAGAAGCAGTTCACAGTGCCCGAATACCTGAGCTTTATCCCCAACGAGAAAATGAAGCCCTGGCAGGTGAACCTGCTCTTCAAGAAGCGGGCCACCGATTTCGACCAGGACGGGCTGTACGCCACGATGGTCGACCTGTACCAGCGGAAAAAGATCGATATCCAGGAAAAGCCGGCCGGCAAGGGGCAGATCATAACCGTGCTCGACCGTACGTCGAACGACCCCTACGATGAGAAGGTCCTGCACTTCCTGGCGGAGGTCGGCAACGGCGGCCCCCTGGACACGGAAGAGCTGCAAAAGCTGTCCAAGCAGGCGAGGACGAATACGGTGATCGCCTCGGAGATGAGGCGGTTTTACCAGTCCTACGTCGGCGTCACCGGCTATACGGATAAGGCCCTCATCGACGAATACACGCACAGCGGCCGCAAGAAGCTGCTGCCGCTGCTGGTGCCGGGCTTTTTGGGGCTGGCCATCGCCTTAGGCGGGGGCATGCTGCTCCGGGGCGACCAGGCCTGGGGCATGCCGCTGGTCATGGCCATCGTACTGTTCGTCGTCTCGATCGTGCAGGTAATTATTGCGGCCGCCTATCCCTCGACGCTCTTCGGCTACTGGAAGGGCGACCACTACGAGGAGAAGCTGCAGTGGGACGCGTTCGCGCACTTCCTCTCCGACATGGCCATGCTCCGGAAGTACGCCCCGCAGGACGTCTCCATGTGGGGCAAGTGGCTGGCATACGGCACGGCCTTAGGCGTGGGTAAAAACGTGGAAAAGGCGCTGGAGGAGCTGCACATCGACGTGCAGGAAGCCCGCGTGCCCCCGCACATGGGCATGGCCTTCGCCGCCATGAGCACGTCGCTCTACGCGGGCGGCGTCAGCAGCAGCCACGGCGGTGGCGGCGGGTTCGGCGGTGGCGGCGGGTTCGGCGGTGGCGGCGGCGGGGGCCGGTGAAACCCCCCATAACCTTTTATAGAGAAGCGGATACATAGAGGCCATCATGGATAATCTCACGCAGCGGCGCGTCATCGCCATCGTCGGCGTCGTCATCGCCTTCGTCGGCCTTTGTGCCTTCCTCTGGGGCATGCTGAAGAATGACTCTATCTTTCAATTGATAGGCTTCTTCTCGATAATTATCGCCTACGTGCTCATGCTGGTCGTTAAGAAAATACGGGAAAAGGGTCAGGCCGAGAAGGCTAAGGAATCAAAAGTCGAATAATGTGCGCTGACTTTTCGGCTCCGCAGGGGCTTCTTCTTTTTTAGGCTCTTCGGGCATTGGCTCGATGATGACAGGAGCTTTTTCTACATCGCCGCCGTCCCTTGCGGTCTTGCGCTTCCGCTTCGGCTTCGGCGCTTCCTCGACCACCGGCTCGATTTTGGCGCTTTCTTTCGGGGCGAACCTGGCGAAAGCGTCGATCTCTTGCTCGACCTCCTTCTCGATGAGGTCCCTGGACTTCTCATAGATCTTTTCGACCTTTTTCGAGGACTTTTCCGCCTCCATGAGAAAGGCGATATCGTCCTCCTCGAGCCTGAGCCTGGCCGTGATGCCGACGGCATAATCCTCGTCCTGGAACAGGATGCGCAGGAGCGGTATATAGACGGCACGGGCCTCTCTTCTGGACGCGTGGCAGTAGCCGCCGATCTTCCCGGCGAGCGAGTCCCGGACGGCCCGGCTGCCCCTGGCCCGGCCCAGCTTCTGCCAGTAGGTCGGTGCGCTATAGCGGGTGTAGCCGCCATAGCGATGCTTCCGGGCCCTGTTCACGCCAGCCACCATCATGAAGGAGGCGTAGCGCCACATGCCGTAGTCCATGCGCCGCCTCACCCGTCCCAGGAACATGTCGGCCTTCGATAGCACGTCAAAGCCCCTCTCCAGGTCGTCATCCCGGTACTCCCGGGGCAGGTTCTCGTCCACCCATCCCACCAGGTCCTCGGGGCTCTCGTCCAGTTCCATGACCGCCCGGCGGGCCCTCTCCGGGTCGTCGCCCCGGAATATCAGCCCCATGACCTTGAATATGGACTCGGGCACGTCCCGCTCGCCCGTCGTAACGTCGGCGAGCGTCACCTCATCCTGGCCCATGGCCGCGGCCTGGAGGTCGTTGATGGCAGACCGCATGTCGTTCGTCCTCTCCGCGATCTTCATGAGGGCGTCCGGCTGGCACCTGATGTTCTCGGCCATGCAGACCTTTTTGAGTACTCTGGCGATTGAAGAGCTCAATAAAGCCCGGAACTGTATGGGCTCTGCCGCATCCCGCAGCGGCTTCGATAGGGCATAAAAGTCGTTCGCGATGAGGACTATCGGCTGGTTCGTGTTCTTTATGACGTTGATGATGGCCGCCTCGCCGCCCCGGTCGTAATTGCCGTGCAGGTTATCGGCCTCGTCCAGAATAAGCAGGCGCCTCTCGTTCGTGCCGCCGAAAGTGCCCGTCTTCGATGCCGAGCCGGCGACTTTATTTATCGCATCCTTTGTCCGCTGGTCCGAGGCGTTCATCTCGATGTAGTCCCAGCCCATGTCGTGGGCCAGCGCTAACGCGGCCGACGTCTTGCCGATGCCCGGGCCCCCGTAGAGGATGGCGGCCTTCTTTCCAGAGTCGAATGACTCTGCCCACTTCTTTAGGGCTTTCACGGCGGCGTCGTTGCCTACAACATCCGAAAGGGATACCGGCCTGTATTTCTCGGCCCAGTCCAGGCGGGACTCTTCGCTCATCGAATCTTAAATAGCCGTGCGACTAGATTAATTCTTTGCGCGTATCAAAAGGAGAATCGTGCAGTGGTCGATATCTTTAAAAAGCATGGGGGATAATAGGCAGACAATAGGCATATTACATGGAGAGACTTGCTGAATGAACCTCGAGAGCCTTGCAGGATCGTTGCGCGATTATCTGGGAACTACCCGCAAGCATACCATCAAAAACATCGTGGGCATATTCGACGAGAAGGGGACCAATCCCTCCTTCGGCGAGGACGCCGCCATCATCGATAACGGCGAGTACGCGCTGCTACTGGCGGCCGACGGCATCTGGGATAAGCTCATGCAGGCCGACCCCGAGTGGTCAGGCTACTGCTCCGTGCTCGTAAACGTCCACGACATCGCCGCCATGGGCGGCAGGCCTCTCGGCATGGTGGACGTATTTTCCTCCAACTCCGAGGAGATAACGCAAAAGGTACTGAAAGGCATGAAGGCCGGTATCGACAAGTTCGGCGTGCCCATCGTGGGCGGCCACGTGCACCCGGATACGCCCTATTCGGCGCTGGACGTAGCGATCTTAGGCATAGTGAAGAAGGACTGCATCATCTACAGCAGCACCGCCAGGCCGGGCGACGACGTAGTGCTGGCCATGGACATGGACGGGCGGGTCTACCCGACGTGTGACCTCAACTGGGACACCACGTACCTGAAGGACGCGTCCACCGTCCGGCTGCAGGTCGGCTCCATGGTGGAGCTGGGCGAAAAGAAGCTGCTCACGGCCGGCAAGGACGTCAGCAATCCGGGCATCATCGGCACGCTGGGCATGCTCCTCGAAGTCTCGGGCGTCGGCGCGGACGTGGACATGAGCGCCCTCCCGAAGCCGGCGGGCCTCGCCTGGGAGCACTGGCTCAAGATGTACCCAGGCATGGGCTTCATCGTGACCTGTAAGCCGGAGAATACGCAGCGGGTCCTCGCTACTTATAAGAAGCACAAGCTTAATGCCACGAAGATCGGCAAGATAGTCTCCGACCGCCGCCTCGATATTGTGGAAGGCGGCGAGCGGGCCACGGTGTTCGACTTCACGAAGCACGAGATCACCGGGCTCGGGCCTGCAAGGGGCCGGTGGTGCGTTAACGGCCGCTGAGTTTTTCTGTTATTTAAGAGGTATTTTCACATGGCAAAGAAAGTCGCAGTCATCAAGGGGGACGGCGTCGGCCCCGAACTGACGGATCTGATGATCAAGACGGTGAAGGCCGCCGGCTCCAAAGTCGGCTTCGTCGAGTGCGAGGCCGGTGCCGGCTGGTGGGAGAAGCACGGCGGCAGCAGCCTCATTCCCGAGGAGACCTGGAAAGCCCTCTCTGAGACGGACGCCTGCTTCAAGGGCCCCACGACCACGCCTGGGGGCGCCGGCTCGCCTAAGAGCGTCGCAGTATCCATCCGACAAAAATTCGACCTGTACGCGAACGTCCGCCCCATCAAGTCCTACGCCGGTACGGCAGCCCCGCTTGGCGAAGTCGACTTCGTTTGCGTGCGGGAGGGCACCGAGGGCCTCTACGTGGGCGAGGAAGTCCAGATCACCGACGATGTTTTTATCGCAATCAGAAAAATTACCCGCCCCTCCTGCCGGCGTATTGCAAAGTATGCGTTCGAGGAGGCTAAGCGCAGGAAGTGGTGGTCAGTGGTCGCCATCCACAAGAGCAACATCCTGAAGAAGACCGACGGCGCCTTCCTGGAAGAGTGCGAGAAGGTCAAGGCCGAGTACAGGGGCATCGAGCTCGAGGAGTACCACGTGGACAACGTGGCCCAGCAGCTCATCAAGAACCCTCAAAATTATAACCAGAAAGTCCTGCTTTCGACCAACCTGTTCATGGACATCCTGAGCGAGGAGTGCTCTTCGCTCGTGGGCAGCATCGGCTTAATTTATAGTGCGAACATCGGCGACAGGTACGCCATGTTCGAGCCGGCACACGGCAGCGCACCCAAGTATGCGGGCCTGGACAAGGTCAACCCGGTGGCGACCGTGCTCGCGGGCGCCTGGATGATCGATTACCTGGGCGAGAAGACGCAGTCGCAGGCCATCTTCAAGGCGGCCGAAAAGGTCATCGCCGAGAAGAAGCACGTCACCTACGACATGGGCGGCAAGGCGAAGTCCAGCCAGATGGTCAACACAATCATCCGGCACCTATAGTCGGGCCCGGTCTCCTTTCCATTTTTGCCGTCGATGAAATAAATTTAAAAAGAAAAGGCTTTTATAGGATAATTAACTACTGGTTTTATTTAGTAACCATTGGTTATAATTAATAACCATAGGTTAAAATCATAACTATCGGTTTCAAAGGTCCATCATGTCCATCGCAGATCTAAAAGAGCTGGAAAAAGAACGGCGCCGGGATTATATTGTCGACGCCGCCGAAAAACTGTTCTTCGCAAAAGGCTATGACGGCGTGTCCATGAGCGACATCGCTGATGCGCTGAAGATCAACAAGGCGACCCTGTACATCTACTTTAAGAACAAGGACTCGCTCTACTTTGCCGTGCTGCGGCGCGGGCTCCTCATCATGAGGGACGAGCTCCTCGCCCCACAGAAGAAAAGCCGGAAGGGTAAGGGCCGGCTTCTCCGGATGTGCGAGGCGTTTTTCCGTTATTGCAGGGAACATCCGGAGCACTACCGCGAGCTCTGCTATGCGCGAACCCATCGCTTCGATATGAGCCAGGTGGACAGCGCGATGGAGCAGGCCACTATCGCCAGGGAGATCATCGGCGGCCTCAACTCGGCCATCGTGCAGGGACTGGAAGACGGGACGATAACCGGTGGTGTCGACCCGCTGGAAACCGCCATATTCGTCATGTCAACGTGCGAGAACATCGCCAGTCCCGGGCCGGTAATGGAATGGGCTTTGAGCGAAGGAATGAAAACGCATGATGAATATATGGCCCACTCCATGGCCCTGCTCGCCCGCGCCATCGCCGCCCGGCCTAAGGAGATGAAATAATGCGCGTGCTAGCAGTCATGGGCAGCCCCCGGAAGCTGGGCAATACTTATAAAGCCACGAAACTGGTCGAAGAGCAGATGCATTTGATGGGAGACGTGGAGTTCGAGTACGTGTTCCTCAAGGACCTGAACCTGGGAATGTGCCGGGGGTGCCGCCTGTGCATGGATAAGGGCGAGCAGCTCTGCCCTCTGAAGGATGACCGCGCCCTGCTCGAGCAGAAGATGCTGGCCGCCGACGGCGTCATCTTCGCATCGCCAACATACGTGGGCAACGTGTCGGGACTCATGAAGAACTTCATCGACCGGCTCTGCTATGCCTGCCATCGGCCCCGCTTTTTCAGGAACGCCCTGCTCCTTACGACGTCGGGCGGCGGAGGCGGGGGCTTCATGCTCCTGGCCTTCGGCATTGCCATCGAATCTGTAGGTTTCAAGGTTGTCCATAAAGCGGGGGTTGTCATGCACGAGCGCCCGGACTGGGGCACGCCACTTGAGCGGGAGAAGCTCGAAGCTGAAAAGCTAAAAAAGACCGGCGAAGCCGCGAGAAATTTTTATCTGGCTCTGAAGGCCGGAGAGCCAAAGCCAGGGGTCGCGGACATGGCCCGGTTCTCGCTGACAAGGAAGGCCCACCTGAGAGACGAGCCCGGCTCTCCCGACTATCGCTACTGGAAGGAGCACGGGTGGTACGAAAATGACGTCTTTTTTTACTATGGCCCGAAGCCAGGCATTATAAAAAAGGGCCTGATTGGGGTCACTGCGGCAGTATTCAGCCTGGCTGCCCGGTAACGCCTATCCTCATCTCACGGCCGGCAGCAGGACCACGAACCGGCTTCCCTTTCTGCGGTCGCCGGGGATACGGTCTTCTACCCATACCAGGCCATGGAAATCTTCCACAAGGGCTCTGACCAGGTATAGCCCCATGCCGCTGCCCTTTGCCTGTGGACCTCCCTGGAGCTGGCGATTAAAGATGAGCGTTTTTATCTCATCCGGGATGCCGGGACCATTATCCTCGACCACAATCCGGTAGTATTTTTCTGACTTCAGGCTCCACGTATCAAGCCCGATATCGACTACCGGAATGTCGTTCGAGTGCTTTATGGCGTTGCCGACGAGGTTCGAGAACAGGTCGAACAGTAATTCATTCGCCATTACTGTGGCCCCTTCGACCGGCTTATAGTTGATCTTCACGCCATGCCGGTTCGCATAGAGGCGGCAGACGTCTGCCAGTATCCTGCCTGCGTCCATTTCTTTCTGGCAGAGCTCGCCGGACCGGACCTTCTGGAGCTTCCGGACGTTATCGATGAGCCTGGAGCTATTCTCGAAAGCCATCAGGGATTTGGACATCATGCTTCGGCTGTTCTCGTCCAGGCTCGGAGAATTCAGCGCCAGCTCTAAAAATCCCATCCCGATCTGGTTCAGGTTGTTGATATCGTGGCCCATCAGATCCAGGTACAGCTCGACCTGCGTCTTCGAATCGCACAGCGCTTTTTCGGCGTTCACGTCCTCTGTGACGTTCCTGCTATGCTCTATGGTGCCCAGGACATTCCCATCGATGTCGATAATGGGGAATGCGGTGATACGGACCCACGCCTTCCTTTCCGTACCCTCAAACAGGAGCATGACCACGCTGTGTATGGCCTTATCTTTCATTGCCATAAGGCTCGGGCACTGCTCGCAGGGCTCGTCCCGGCCCGCGAACACCTGATGGCATAGCTTACCTGTTATGGGTATAGAGTCCTTGTAGATCAGATTGAGGACCCGGTTTATCTGGACGATCTTCAGGTCTTTATCGATGATATCGATGCCTTCCCGAAAATTATCGAAGATATTGACCAGGAACCGCCGGCTCTCCCAGAGGTTATTCTCATATAGAATGAGCTTCTCCAGGTCACCGGTCGCGGTGGGATATTTCTCCCGGAGCGAGTCCAGCGTCCTAAAAAAATCTTCTCTCCCTTTTTCTCTATTCCCGTCGTCGGACAAAGCAGGATGAATGCTCATTAGACCCTACCTTAATCCACCAAGTTTAATTTATTATATGATAAATATTCCTGATACGATGAGTCAGAGATAGTGGTAAAAAAGTAAAAAAGTAGTCAGTGAGCCCTTGCTCTTACGTGTTCCATCATTCTCTTTTTGGCCGCTTTTAGCGCGTCGATGGCGGGCATGGTCTTGCCGCTTAAGAAGTCGATGGCCGCGCCGCCGCCCGTGGAGACATGGGTGATCTTGTCCTCGATGCCCATCTCTTCGACCGCCGCGGAGCTGTGGCCTCCGCCGACAATAGAGAACTTCGCCTTCGTGGCCGCCATCAGTATATCACGGGTGCCGGTGCCGAACTCGGGGTTCTCGAAAACGCCCGCGGGGCCGTTCAATATGACCTTATCCGAGTGCCGGATGATGTCGGAGAAGTTCGCGATGGTCTCGTGGCCGATGTCCATGATCGGGTAATCGGTCGGCAGCTGCTTAACGTTGATCTCGACCCGCTTGCCGTCCTTGTTGATGGCCACGTCGCTGGGCAGCAGGACCTTGCCGTCGAATTTCTGCAGGATCTCCTTCGCCCTCGGTATTTCGCCGCTGAGCTCGTTCTTTTCCAGGAAATCGTAGCTGGGCTTGCCGATGTTGACGCCGCTCGCGGCCAGGAATACGTTCGCCACGACGCCCGTCGCCAGCACCTTGCTGGCGATGCCCTTCTCAAGCACATTCATGGTGACGCTGATGCTGTCGTCCACCTTGGCGCCGCCCAGGACATAGTTGACTTCCCCGCCTCCACGGAGGGCCTCAGTCAGCGAGTCGA
Source organism: Methanocella sp. (assembly GCF_035506375.1). Taxonomy (NCBI): domain Archaea; kingdom Methanobacteriati; phylum Methanobacteriota; class Methanomicrobia; order Methanocellales; family Methanocellaceae; genus Methanocella; species Methanocella sp. The sequence continues at coordinate 50,766 of NZ_DATJPM010000095.1, read as the reverse complement.
TCTCCTTTTGCATGAGCTTGCCCGCGCCCGACGGGAGCAGGGGCGTAAAGCCCACGAGCGAGTCCTGGGAGCGGTGGGAGGCGCCGAACGCGTCGTTGAGGAACACCTGGGCCAGCGGGGCGAGCTTCTTGATCATAATTGTTTTAGCGGCCACCTCGGGATTCAGCTCGAGCACTTCCTCGGAGTAAAAGCGCACGTTCTCGAGCATGACGATGTCGCCGGCTTCGGCCTCGACGATGGCCTCCCTGGCGTGGGAGCCGAAAATATCGTCCACGTAGTGGACATCCTGCTTCACGTAGCGCTGCAGGTGCTTCGCGTGCTGGTCCAGCGTGGTGAAATCCTTCTTGCCGGGCCGGCTCTGGTGTGCGATGAGGACGACCTTCGAGTCTTCGAGGCCCTTGATCGTGGGCACGCTTTCGCGGATCCGCTTGTCGTCGAGTATCTTACCGTCGGGCCCTATGGGCGAGTTGAATTCCGCTCGTAAGATCACGGTCTTTCCATCCAGGTCAAAGTCATCCATCGTACAATAATCGCGTTCCATACGCTTTACATCCCATGCATATTTAGTCGATATTGTTATATGATTTTCTCCGGCTTTTTCACGCCGCGGAGGCTATCGATAGCTATGTAAACGGTCGAATACCCTATATTGCGGCATAAAAACATAAAGGCTCCGGCAAACTTTATTATAAAGCGGGCCATAAGCCGCTTTATTATGGCACCCTGGAAGTATGCGGCGGTACTAACCTTATTCCTGGCCATGCTCTTTTTCGCGTACTTCTGGCCATTCCAGATACATCTTGACGACGTGCGGGCGCACCTGCCGAAGTCCCTGGATAACTGGGTACAGAGCGTCCTGGACCGGCTGCCGCCGGATAAGAACAAGAACATGATGCTCCCGCTTCCGGAAGTTAAGTACGACTGCGATTTTTACTATGATCCCGTCGTGGGGCCGGGCGAATTCAACTCCACGAGGTGGATACTGAATAATACGGCGGAGAGCGATAAGTTCGTGGCCGATATCTTCGGCGCCGAGCTCATCATGGGCATGACATGCCGGGTCTCGACCGAGGGCGGCGACTGGGCCAACGCTCCCGACCCCATCAGCATGATGACCCACACGAACGACATCTACAAGACGGATGACGCCCGCTATGCGCGCGACCTGGCGAAGCTGGAGAAGGCCGACTACGTGTTCGTGCCTTACCGCGGCCTGTACACCGGCTGGTGGCTACCGAAGGAAGACGTGAACTATACGAAATTCCAGGATACGCTCTACTTCGAGCCGGTGTTCGTGGAAGATAACGTGACGATCTATAAAGTGCTTTGATGATCTTAAGCCCACTGAGTGTACAGAGGCACTATTTTCACCACAAACTTTGATGAATTGCTGGTTCAGGCATAAATTATGAAAATAAGCTGTTTTTAGGTGCTTGTTTCACGTGTCTGACGTATGCCGGTAATTTACATTTTCATACGAATGGCCAGTGGTTCCGTGTTTGTTATGTTATCGTTTGTCCTTTGTTTGTGTCGCTCGCTGATTTGTCCGGTTTTTCAACACGAAAACACGAAAGACTTTTTAGTCCCACGTAAGGGGCACGAACCACACTAAAGTGGATGCTTTCACGTCAAAACACTAAACAACCTCCCAAAGGCACGGGCCTCGCTAAATTAATAGAAACACTAGAAAAAGCATATAAAATAAAGCATAAGGGTCATGCCGTTCTCGTGTTTCAATCATTTAGCGCTTTAGTGCCATTGGAGAGGTTGTTTCGTGTTTTAAACACAAGGCATGGACCTTAGTGATTTTAGTGCCCTTACGTGGGATATAAAAGAATTCGTGTTTTCGTGTTGAAAAACCGACGGGCAGTACTAAAGTGGAAAATAGGGCAAAGGACTACTAAACAAGCACGGAACCACTGGCCATTGTGGTGAGAATAGTGCCTCTGTCAGCTTTGTATAAAAAAACAAATCCATAGGGAAGCCAGGTCTCCCAGCTTCCCTATATTAACCTAGAACCCGATTCCAATTTTCAGGAACAGCAGCGTCATCACGCACGTGATGGCCGTCAGCGCGATGGCCACCCACATGTTGGTCGCCATGGCCTTACTTTCCATCTCGCCGCTTTCTCCCAAAGTCGCACAGGCGTTGGTGATCTTTGCCGGCGTAATGGCACTGGCGATGCCGCCCGCGACGGCGAGCGAGCCGAAGGCCAGGGGGTACTTGGCGGCGCCGATGGTGTTGGTCACCGCCACGTTCTGGATCTTGGCGAACATGACGTTGGACGAGGTTTCACTGCCGCCTATTACCGCGCCGATAAAGCCCGGAATGGGGGCGACGAGCCCGTAGTAGGCGCCGAATAAGCCCGCCAGCGCCAGGCCGATGAGCGCGTCCATGTTCGCGTCGGGCGACTTCACGAGGTCGGGCAGGACGAGCTTCGCCGTATCCACGCCGTTGACCATACTGTGCGCTATGACGCCGCCCGAGAAGTACATCAGGTAGGCGACGGAGAAGAACAGGCTGTACGTCAGGAAAGGCCCCCACAGGCGCCGAACCGTCATGTCCAGGGCCTTGACGACCTGGCCTCCCTTCGCGTCGAGCGTGAAGATGCCGATGATGGCGGCGACGAAGATCCAGGTATATGCCTGGCTCAGGAAGTTCAGGTCGATGGACTGGTTTGCGAAGAAAGTCCAGACCTCCAGGCTCCCAGGCAGGGCATTCAGGTAGGCCGCTATCTGGGGCACTCCCACGATACTGACTAAATAGATCAGGATGAGCCAGGGCGACAGGGACTTCAGCAGGCTCGTGATAGGCACGCTCTTCGTGCCCATACCGCCATCGGTCGCAATCTTCGCCGGCTTCGGGGCCGTAAGGGCCCGGTATATCCGGACGGCGAGGACTGCGATGGCCAGCACGATCACCGGCGTCATCAACAGGAGCGTTAAAAGTCCCGGTGCCAGGCTGAACTTGATGCTATAGGACACGGCGAGCACCGCCAGGACGGCCAGGATGACGACCCAGAGCCCGGCGACCTTCGCGGCCGTCATGGGCAGCGTACTTCCGGCTTTACCCGCCTGGGCGGCCTTGAGGGTGTTATACGTGAACAGGGATGCCATCGACAGCGCACCGGCGATGACGCCCACGATGCTGATCGGCACCAGGTTCCAGTAGATGAGGGCGATGGCCGACAGCGAGATGACAAGGCCGGACAGCAGGGCGGGGAGCCATGACCTCTTGACGGCCTCCATCTTGCCGACCACGTAGAGGATGGCGAACGCGAAGCCTACGCTGATGACGGGCAGGAAGATGGCGATGTTCATGGCAAAGGACTGCACCGTGATGGGGATTCCCATGCTGTTGGCCGCGCCCACGGGCGCCGTGATAGGCAGAGAAAGTAACGCAAACGAGCAGAGCGGGTCATAGCCCAAACACGCTATCGCGATGGCCGCCAGCGGCGAGAACCCCATGGCCACGAGCAGCGGCGGGAACAGCGTCGGCGCCACCAGGCCCAGGGCAGTGACGAACGATCCGAAGCCCATGCCCACGAACAGCGCCTTTTCCTCTTTCGTGCCGGCGATGTTATGGACTGCATCCGAGATGCGGCCCAGGGCTCCCGTTATTTGCATGAGGAAGACCATGAACATGGCGAAGACGACGGCGACGGATATGCCGAACGACTTCACGATGCCATAGAGCGTGCCGCCGACGATGATCGTTGGGTCGGTCTTGAAGTACGCCCAGCAGATGAGGGCGGTCAGCACCAGCCCCACGATCACCATAATAGCTCCCGATTTCTTAAGCCATACGATCCCCAGGAACACGACGATGAGGGGAAGTATTGAAAGTCCTAACCCTATGAGGTCCATATCTAACACCCTTTTTTAAACGATTAATAACCAAATAAATGGTCGGAATGTTTTTTATATAAAGATGTATAACGTGACTGTCTGTAGCACCATGAACCAGCCGTTCGATGAAAAAACGCTCTCGAAAATGAGCATGTTCGGGCTGACCGAGTACGAAGCGAGGGTCTATCTGACTTTGATCGTCAAGGGCGGGCTCGAAGCCAGCAAGGTCTCGAAGTACGCCGACATCCCGAGGCCGCACACCTACTCGGTGCTGAAGGCGCTGCAGATGCGCGGGCTCGTCACTGTCATACCGGAGGCAGTGAACCGCTACCGGGCTGTGCCTTTGGATGAGGGCATGGACCTGCTCATGGAGGAGCAGGAGAAGCAATTGTCGTATTTGCGTAATGCCCGCGAGGAGCTCCTGTCCGAGATTAAGCCCAAAGAGGCCATCCCCACAAATCACCAGTCAATCGTCTTATTGTATTATGGCCGGCAGAACGTCTACAAGCTCGTGGACGAGATGTTCTCCCGGTGCGAGCACACGTGCGACATCATGACCACCGCCAACGGCCTGGTACGCTTTTACAAGTATTTCAGCGACAGGGCCTCGGAATTCCGAAACAAGGACATCCGCGTCAGGTTCATCGCCCCGGTGACGCCGGAAGTCGAGGACTTCGCGTTCAAGCTCTCGCAGATAGTGGAGCTGCGGCACATCGACCGATTACCATATATCCGCGTCGTGCTTCTGGACGAGAGCGAAGTGCTGTTCGCCGAGTTCTTCGACGACGATTTTAAGGCGACGGGCAAGGAGACGGGCATCTGGATCAACCAGGCCGAGCTCACGAAGATGATGAAGACCATGTTCGAGAACACGTGGCAGAATACCGTGCCCTACGAGAAGAAGTCGGAATAGGACGGGTATTGGACTTATTTTTGGTAGGTATCGGTTTCCACCACAATGGCACAATGGTCACAAAGGCCCACAAAGTTCTTTTTTATAATTTAAGAGCACGAAGAACACAAAGCCCGGTTCATTGTGTAATAGGGCACAAAGGGAACAATGGCACAATGAATGAACAATTTAATATTTGATTAAATAATGGAAAGTTTTTATCCCTTCCTGCCTAACTGCCTATTATGTGTGAGGACCCCCACCCATCCAGCCCCGGCGCCCGTCAGCCTAAAAAACGTTCCTGCGACATGGACGCCGAATCCCACCTCATGGAAGGCAACGCTCTTTTATCGATGGGCCTTGTCGACGAAGCCATCGAGGAATACCGGGCCGCCCTGGAAAAGGACCCTGGCAATGCCGAGGCCCACTACAACCTGGGCCTGGTCTACCGTAAGACGAAGCGGCTAGACGATGCCATTCGCGAGTACCGGGAAGCGATCCGCCTCAACCCTGCGAACATGAATTACCACAATAATCTGGGCACGGCGCTCATCGTTAAGGGCGATAGGGCAGGAGCCATTAAAGAATATGATGAAGCCCTCCGAATCGAGCCGGATAATGCGACGTTGCACTTCAACCGGGGCTACGCGCTGTTCGAGATGGGCGAGTTGACAGAGGCTGAAAAGGAATATCAGACGGCGTTAAAGATAAACCCGGCCTTCGACCACGCAAGATTCTACCTGGGCCTGCTCAAGAAAAAATAAACGAGTAATTGCCCGGCTAAGTTAAAACAATTTATAGTAAGACTTAAACTGATTTATAGTATGACTTAAATCAATTTAAGTTATTTATTATTTATTAATATTATGAGGTGATTTTATTTATTGACCATGAGCCAGATTACCGATTTTTTAGGGTCAACGGCCGGAATACAAATCCTGGAGCTATTTATCCGTGATCCGGGCAGGGATATGTACCAGATCGAGGTTATAAACGAGATTAAAGAAACCGTAAATCCGAAATTATCATTCTTGACTGCTAAGAAGTGGCTATCATTTTATGTGAATTATGGCTTGCTGGTGGAACAAAAAAGGGGTAAGTTCATTCAATATATATTAAATAAAGACAGCCCGGTGGTAAGACAATTTAAAGTATTGCTCAATACGGCGAAGATCTTAGAATCTATCGAGGGCATATCGCTGAATGATGCCGAAATATATCTTTTTGGCTCCGCGGCGCGGGGCGAGGATGATAAGGATAGCGACATCGACCTTTTGATAATCGGCGAGGCGGACTCTGCGAAATTGGCAGAGATTAAAGACGCCGTAATGGAAAAACTGGGCCGGGAGGTAAACCTTGTATTTTATACGAGGGCCCAGTATTCGGACCTGTACCGGGATAATCGGATGTTTTATGAAAATATCGAGCGGGACAAGATTCGATTGCTTTAGAGAAACGGGTGTTATGGTGTTATGATGGATAAGGGATTCCCGAGGAATTTTCGAGACTGCAAGGATTTTGGAAAGGTCGTGCCTTTCCATACGGCGAGTGAGGCGATAAATAAGGAGATCGGCGAAGCCATGACGGACCTGGCGACGGTAAAAAAGAGCTTTAGCGATGGTAACTATAAGTGGGCGACCACCAGGCCTATTATTCGATGTTCCTCTCGGCGAGGGCGGCTTTATATTCAAAAGGCTACCGGGATAGAAAGCATAACGCCCACCTGTGCCTGTCTTACTTTCTCAAGCGTCTGGTCGAGCTGGGCATTTTAAACTCCGGATATGCGAACGATTTCATGGTGGCGATGGACTTCCGGGATAAGGCGAACTATGGCGCAATATATAGTAAGGAGTCAGCAGAAAAAGCCATTACTTTCGCCGATGAATTTATCGAGCAAATGAAGTCGGTCATAGAAAGAACAGATATAAAAATTTAAGGCTAAATCCCTGATAAAAAGACCTTTTTAAAAAAAGGGCTTTGATGATGCCCTGATCACGTCGGAATTATGATCGCGTCAACTCCCTGGATAATTCCGTTCCGGGCCTCTATATTGGGCTTCACGACTTTTGCCCAGCCGATGGTGACGGTGCCATCGCTACCCCTGGACACGGGCAGCCGCCGGCCGTCGAGCGTTCTCGCATAGCCCATGCTTACCAGCTGGTCAAGCGTATACTTGCTCGAGATCATGGCATTCCTGGTCAGGCCGTTCTGGATCGACCTGTCCGACATGACGCCGTTCTGGGCCGCCGCGGACAGCTTATTGAACGCGTCGTCCGTCGGCGCGATGACCGTGAACGGGCCGGCGACGATCAGCGACGTATCCCGATGCGTCGTATGGAATAGTGAAATCACCTTAGTGAACGAGCCGTCCTTCTGGAGCGTCTGTAAAAGGTTATTCGATGTCTGCGCCGTGGCGGGCACGGCCAGCAATAGCATGAGCGCTATCAGCCCTATCGCAAATAGTCTCTTCAAATCTATCATCCCCAACTCTAATCAAATACAAATAATGTGTGACCTAATAAGTTCCCGATAATAAGCCTGAAAATAGGGCCGTTTTCGGCACGCTTCGTGTGGGGGAAAATTATAGTCCCGACATTTTAGGCCCGACATATCAATTTCCGATTTTTAACGGCCTATAAGCTATTATATGCCAAATTATCTACACATAATCCTAACCTGGACATAGATATACGGTCTTATCACCTAAAAATCGCAGAATCCTGCCATAACGGAATAATATTGCCGGCGCCGTGCCGATTTCATACAAAAATCTTATAAACTATGAATTTTAATGTATGGGTGAATTTGCCATAGGTGACCTAGCAAATGATGCGAAAATACGACGAGATGCCCCGGATAAAACTGCCCAACGCCGATTCCATCAAGATCAGCGACACGACGATCCGGGATGGCTGCCAGATGCCCGGTATCGTGATGAAGAAGTCCCACAAGATCAAGATCTTCGAGTACCTGCACGAGATGGGCGTCGAAAAGCTGGAGACCTTCGTCTACAATGGCCGGGACAAGGACGCGGCGAAGGAGATGATCGACTATGGATACGAGTTCCCGGAGGTCACCGGCTGGGCAAGGGCAAACCCGGCGGACATCGACGAAGTCCTCAAAGTCGACGGCATCAAGGAAACGGGCATCCTGATGTCCATTTCGGACGCGCACATCTTCGATAAGATGGGGCTCAAGAGCCACGAGGAGGCCGAGAAGAAGTACCTGACTGCATTACAGTATGCGGTAGACCACGGCCTCAGGACCCGGTGCCACATCGAGGACATTTCCCGGGCCGACTATACTTTCGTTTATCCTTTCATCAAGAAGGCCATCGAGATCGACCCCGACACGATCATCCGTATCTGCGATACGCTGGGCTACGGCGTCCCCTTCCCCGAGGAACCCGAGCCTTACGGCATCCCGGCCATCGTCAAGAACCTGCAGGAGATCGGCGTGAAGCACATCGAGATGCACGTCCACGATGACTTCGGCATGGGCGTCGCGAACACGCTGGCCGGCCTCTGGTACGGCGCCGACTGGGCGAATTTGACATTTTTGGGCATCGGCGAGCGCGCCGGCAACGCCGAGCTCGAGAAGATCCTGGCGTTCTTGATCACGCGGGTCGACGGCTTCGAGAAATATAACTTACAGAAGGTCACCGAATTCGCCACGTTCATGGAAGAGGAGATCGGCCTCCGCGTGCCCAGGAACAAGGCCATCGTGGGCAAGAACATCTTCTCCCACGAGTCCGGCATCCATACGGCCGGCATCATCAAGAATCCCTTTACTTACGAGCCGTTCCCGCCCGACCTCGTCGGCGGCAAGCGGAGCCTCATGATCGGCGCCACGTCGGGCACCGAGGTCGTGCGGCTCAAGGCCGAAGAGGCGCTGGCCGAATTGCTCGGGATCAAGGTGCAGGTCGACAAGTCCGATCAGCGCATCAAGTGTATCCACAAGGAGATCCAGAAGATGTACGACGCCGAGGAGCGGCGGTCTTCGGTTTCCGACGAGGAGATGATGGACTTCGTCCGCAAGTACTTCCTGTACCAGGTCGACGGCATGGAGGACGAGGGCGACGAGCAGAGGAAGCCGAAAAAGGCCGTGAAGTACGAAGTGCTCAACCCAGAGCTTCTGCCCCTGGACGCATCTCCTATGGACACGTCGCTGAACATCACCGACAAGGTCGTCAGGAAGGCTGTCAAGGACGAAGCCGGCAAGAAAAAGTAAAACGTCTCTTTTTTCCCTTTTATAGATCGTGTTTTAATTATGTAGCACTCACCACGGCGGCACGGCGAACACGGCGGTTTATTAACCTCAAGGGGCCTCGCACCTGAGAGACCCCATTAAGGCTCAAAGATCACAAGAGGTATATGACAGATTATTAATTAATACGGGGGTCTCCGAGGGGGGCATCAGCCCCCCTTTAGGAAATAAAAATCGCCGTGTTCGCCGTGCCGCCGTGGTGAATTCGCGAATGGTCTATTGTTTCTTTTCCTGCGTGGTGCTCACAAGCGCCCGCGCATCGACGGCCACGGCTCCCTTCTCGTAAGCCATCACCGGGTTCATGTCCAGCTCCATGACCTTATCCTGCTCCATCATGAGCTTCGACGTATTCACGATCACATCGGCCAGTGTGTCCAGGTCCACGCCTTTCTTCCCCCGGGCTCCCTTGAGGATGGCATAGCCTTTGATGCCCTGGATCATATCCATGGCCATGGCCTTATCGACGGGCGCCACCCGGATGGAGACGTCCTTGAAGACCTCGACGAAGATGCCGCCCAGGCCGAAGAGTATGGTCGGCCCGAACTGGGGGTCCCGCTTTGCGCCCACTATGACCTCCGTGCCCTGAATTGCCATTGCCTCGACGACGACCTTCGCCTCCGGGTCGATAGTCCGGGCTTTCGCCAGTATGCGCTCGGCAGTTCTGCCGACATCTGAAGGATTACAGAGATTAAGCGTGACCAGGCCAAGATCGCTCTTGTGTACGATCTTTTCGGACAGCGCCTTGACCACCGCCGGGAAGCCGATGTGCCGGGCGATCTCAGAGGCCTCGACGGCGCTGCACGCCGCACGGCCCTCGTTCACGGGAATTCCGTACCCTGCCAGGAGCTCTTTTGCCTCAAGCTCGCTCAGCATCATTTCCTCGCCTCCTTCAGATACTCGCCATATTTAATCAGCGATCCCAGTGCCTCCGCCGCCCTCTCGGGCGCCGGATAGTACGGCACCCGGTTCCGCCGGAACATGTTGGCCACGGCGCTGACCTCCCGGCCGCCCATCCAGCAGGCGACCACGGGCTTCGGGTATTTTTCCTTGAGCGCGTCGACCACGGCCCGGGCGGGCTCCGCTGCGCTGGTAAATCCCGCGTGGGCATAAATGACCATCACGCAGTCGATGTCGTCGTCGGCGAGGAGCATCCGGAGGGCATCCCGGTAGATGTCGTAGTCGGATTTCGCTACAGTATCGATGGGGTTCTTCACGGACGCGAAGGCCGGCAAAAGCCTGGCGATGCCCGCTTTCGTATGCTTCGTCAGCTCGGGCACCTTCAGGCCCCGGCGCTCGCAGGCGTCGCTCGCCATGATGGCCGCCCCGCCGCCATTCGACAGGATGGCGACGCGGTTGCCTTTGGCCTTCGGCTGTGTGGACAGCGCTATGGCCGCGTCGAACATCTCCTCGATGCCCTCCACCCTTACCACGCCGCATTGTTTAAAGGCCGCATCATAAACCGCATCAGAGCCGGCAAGGCTGCCAGTGTGCGAAGCCGCGGCCCGGGCTCCCGCCTGACTCACGCCCGCCTTGATGGCCAGCTTCGCCTTTTTAACTCTGCGGGCCACGTCCATGAACTTCCTGCCGTCCTTCAAGCCCTCGATGTACATTGCGATGGTCCACGTGCCCTTATCCTGCTCAAAGTACTCTAAAAGGTCCGCCTCGGCCACGTCTGCCTTGTTGCCCGTGCTCACTACGCAGTTCATGCCCATGTTGGAGCCGATGGCCCAGTCGACCAGCGACAATCCCAGGGCGCCGCTCTGGCTGATAAAAGAGATCTCGCCTTTCGGGGGCATTTTGGGCACAATGCTGGCGTTCAGCATGATGCTGTTATTGAGGAATCCCATGGTGTTTGGCCCCAGCATGCGCATGCCATAGCCGGTGACCTTTTCCTTCAGCTTTCCCTCCAGGGCCGCCCCCTCGGGGCCCACTTCGCTGAAGCCTGCGGTGATGACGCACAGAGCCTTCACCTTTTTCGCCCCGCACTCGTCGACGACCTGAAGCACGGCGGACGAAGGCACGATGATGATGGCAAGGTCCACGGGCTCCGGGACGGCGCCGATGCTCGCGTAGCATTTGATGCTGTCGATATCCGGCGCCGAAGGGTTCACTGGATAAGCCTTACCTTTATAGCCATTACTGACGATATTATGAAAAACCTTATATCCCCATTTCGAAGGCTCCCTTGACACGCCGATGACGGCGATGCTTTCGGGCATTAACAGCGGGCGCAGCGAGATGTCGTTCACGTTAAAATAATTATCCTAGCATATAATAAAGCTTGGTTATGTCTTTAATGCCAAAGCATGTATTAGGCAACGGTAAGCTCTATCCAATCTTATTTCCGGCCATGTGGACGTCTCATTAGCCATGTTCCACCGCCGCATTATTCCCAAACAATATGTGAAAAAGCCATATTTTTTGCTGTAAAAGGCCTCATCCTCCGTTTTTTGTGAAACTAACATGTATGCAAATATGATAATCGCTGATTTTTTGCCATAAATTAACTTAAACCATCTATACATGTCTGTCTCACAGGAGGATAAATTGGTATGGCAAAGAAAATAGCAACATTGGTTCTTCTCGTATTGGCAGCACTGGTTATGACCCTGCCCGCGGCCGCCTGGTATGGCGGCTGGGGCTGGGGCGGCCTGGGCTGGGGCTGGAACTGGCCCTATCTGGGCGGCATTGGATATGGCTGGCCGTATTATTGGGGCGGCTGGTGGTAAACACCGCAATCTGACCCACGCAATACAACATCTAACACGAGAAAAACGATGTTATGATGGGATTAGCATCCGATGGGAGAAGCGCAAACAGCCTTCTCCCCCATTTTTAATAAAGCATTTATGAAATGTATTGCCGCTCTTTTTTCGTTCTGGTGACCGGCAAAATAACCGGGAAACCTTCTACGAAAAAAATAACTTTATTTATTAGCGGCGGCTGCGTATCAAATGTTTATCTCCCCGGTTCCGGTTACCCAGCTGCCGGTGGATCGATTCTTGATCGGCCACGAACATCTCCAGGGATAGTATGCCCAGGATGTCAATGATGCCAATGGCGGCGATGTGTTCTCCCTGGTGATTAACGATGGGTGAAGCAAACATGTTGGTACCCACGTACTTACCCTGGTCAATGTAGATCCGTCGGGCGTGGCCGCCGGTGAACACGCAATCCAGATGCTGGCATTCCCGGGCGGAGATAGCGAAGTCGCCTTCCTCGATGAGGACGCCCGGACAATTCCGAGTTTTAATCGCGACAGGCATACTGCACACCGTGTTATGCACCGCCAGGGCGAAAGCTGTAATTTCCTCGAGAGAAGAATCCGACATGGCTCGAAACTTCATAGCTTCGACCTCGCGTTCCAGCCGCAGGTTCGCATCGAGCAACTCGCGGGTCCGCTCCTCCACCATCTCCTCGAGCCGGTCCCAGGATTGGCTGATCGCCTGCCAGGCCAGGGTCCTGTCCGTCAGGTCGCGGAACGAGAGGAGGTAGCAACGCTGGCCGGCCCACGCGACCTCGACCATGCGCATCTCCGCGGTAATGAGCTCTTTGGACTTGTTCACGATCTGCAATTCCACGGGCTCATCCAGTATAATGGGAAATCCAAAATGTGCGCCGACCAGCTCGGCCAACGAAAGATCGAATAGAGACTCGGCTGCAGGGTTCGTGTACAGGATGTAGCCATCGCTGTTCAATACGACTATCGCGTCGGCGTTCCTATAGATGAGAGTTTTGAAGTCACCCGATCTCCACTCCTGGATATTCACGGGTTTCCGGCTTTTTGCCACATCTATTATTATAGGCCTCTCTTTTGATGGCATTCCCACATCCCCTGAGACTCTTACTTCATATATAATGAATAAATGCCACACATGGAAATACTGGGCATCGATTGTTATTAATTTATACAAATTATAAAATGAGAAGGCATCACATCCTTACTCCGATAATAGCGACGTTAGCAAGCACATTATGTTTATCTTTACGAATCCGGTACACAATAGTAAATTGTAGATAAAAACATTTAACGGATCAATATTAAACTGCCGGCCGATTAAATACATGATTCACATATAAAATAGGCTAACGCATGGCTTCTATGAGCTCGTGCACGTTCAGCGGCCGCATATCCGGCTCCTTATGGAAGTGGTAGCAGTAGTCCTCGTATATCTCGACGACTTTCGGCAGCATCAGCCCGGCGCTCTCCACGAGCCGCTTATTATAGAAGACGTCCCGGGGCGTGCCCTCGTCGATGATGGAGCCGTCCCGGAGGATGCACACGCGATCGGCCAGCCTGGCGGCCAAGTCCAGGTCGTGGGTGGCAATGACCACGCTGATGCCGAACCTGTCCCTGAGGCGCACCACGATGCGCTCGATCCGGTCGCAGTGCCAGGTATCCAGGTCCGACGTCGGCTCATCCAGGGCTATCACCCGGGGCTTCATCGCGAGCACTCCGGCGATGGCCACGAGACGCTTTTGCCCTCCCGATAGGTAAGCGGGCACCCGGTCGACCGTGTCTTCGGCGCCCACGCTCTCCAGCGCCTCCAGGGCGATCCTGCGTGCATCGTCCCTGGCCACGCCCATGTTCAACGGCCCGAACATGACATCGTCCAGGACGGTCGGCGCGAACAGCTGGTCGTCGGGACGCTGAAAGACCAGGCCGACGTGGCGCCAGATCTCCTTTTTCGTGGCGTCCGTCACTTCTTCGCCCATGACGTATACCTTGCCCTGCGACGGCATCAGCAGCCCGTTCAGGTGCTCCAGCAGGGTCGATTTTCCGGAGCCGTTGCCCCCGCACACCGCTACGATCTCCCTTTCATGGACATGGAAGCACATGTTGTGGATACCCTGGCTGCCGTCCGGATAAACGTGGCTGACACAGTCCACGTGTATGATGTCGCCCCTGCGCTTTGTCTCGCAGGCGCGGTAGCTGTCGTACTCGAGCATACTCATAGTATTATTTCAAGCGAGGGCTAAAAAAGAATATCCGGCTTCTCAGCGCCGTGCTAAAAACGTATATAGCATCGGGGCGCATATTTTTAACATCATGGCGAGAGAGGCGGGTAAGGGAAAGTTCAGGGGCATTCCGCTGCGGGCCCATCACCTGTTATGCCTCCTGGGCTTTCAGGGGATCGGCTATACGGCCGACTTCATACGGAATTTCCAGAAGGTCAAGCGCATGATCGAGCAGCACCCGGACCTTGAGATCGAGGTGGTCGACTCGTGCGACGTGATCTGCGTGGCCTGCCCGAACATGCAGGACGGCGAATGTTTCAAGAGCGGACTGAAGTATAACCGGAAGGTCAAGGACATCGACCATCGGGTCATGGAGCGGCTGGGCATTAAGCCCGGGGATCACTTTAAGGCTTCGGAGCTGTACGCCCTCGTCAAGGATAAGATCCAGCCGGGCGAGATAAACGAGATATGCCAGGGCTGCGACTGGCTCAACCTGGGGTTCTGCCCCCGGGGGCTCGCCAATTTAAAAGAATAAGCTAATTTTCTGTGCCAGGGCCCTCTAAACAAATTAAGCATGCCCGAAGACTTTTTCAGCCACAAAGCGGCTCTAAGCTGGCCTGAAGTGGCTCGAAGAATTTTAAATAGATTTTCTATTCTTTATTTATGTATTGAATTTGCCGTTTAAGTCTCGGAGTGCCCTCCATCACATATAAAGCTTAAAATTCAGGAGCAATTCAACAAAGCAAATAAAAATAGAGGAGATGGGCTCTCCTCTTACGCGTTAACCGTATATGCCTTGAGGCACACGTTCATGTTGGCCTTGATGCCGGTCGTATCCGTCCACGCCACGCCGTTGGAGCTGATGTAGCTCTGCCCGGCACTGGCCGTGGCCTTACTGCTGTAGCCGCTGACCGGGTACTCGACCGATATCGGGTATTTGTACCCGGGCGTGGTCAGCTTAACGATGACGGTAAAGCTCGTGCCCTTGGTCAGGTAGACCTGCGACGCCAGCGGTATCGTATAATAGCCCGGCGTCGTGATGGTGCCCGACGTGGCGGCCGCCGTCACGTTCGTGTTGCCGTTCACCACGTACACCTGATACTTCGAGTTCACCTGGGGCACGTAGAAGCCGACGGCCTTCAGGTTCTGGTTTGACGTGGCCGTGTACTTGTTCTTGAACCAGCCAGTGCCGGTAGTGCTGCCGTATCCGTAGGAGCCGATCCAGCCGAGCGGGTCGTACTGGTAGATGTTATTGTAGTTGCTTGTGGCCGAGGCGGTGAACACGGTGTTATCCGTGCCGATCAGCTTGTCGTAGTACGAGACGTAGAAGTAGCCGCCGTCGCCCCAGCCCTTGCCCCAGCTGTTTTTCACTATGAAGGCGCCGTTGCCTGGCGGCCGACTCGTGAAGTTTGCGGCGCTGTAGTTATCGTCCCATCCGACGATAGTGATGCCGTGGTTCGCGCTATAGCTGACGCCGGATGGCACATAATAGGAGCGCGTCGACGACTTGTAGTAAGTGGCGCTGTAATAGATCGTCGAGTCCACCGCGCCGTAGCTCATGATGGCGCTCTTGATTGACGAGACGTCGGAGCCGCTGGCCTTGGCCGGTATGTAGTACACGTTCTGCACGTGCATTGCCACGGGCAGGTTCGACGGGGACGTGGTGCTCGCCGGGTTATAGGGATCCAGGGACTCGTTCACCGGGCCCGACCATCGGGCCAGGTATGCCGTGGACATCATGTCGTTGCCTCCCGAGTTTGGGCCCCAGTCGAAGCCGTGAGTATTCTTCAGGTTATTCTCGGAGAAGTCCATGGCCTTGCCGCCGGCGGCCAGTATGGTCGATTCGAGCGACCCGTAGGTAGAAAACGCCCAGCAGCAGCCGGAGCTGCCCTGGTCCCTCACGGGCGTGACCTTCCCGAGGGCCCTCAGGTCATATTTCGACGGGAATACCGCGTCCGCCTGGAATATGTGTACCCCTTTCAGGTATGACAGGTCGACGGTCGACGGCATGATGCCGCTCTTGATAAGCTGGCCCTGGTAAAGATAGAATGACGGGTTCAGCGGCGCAGCGATCGGTATATTACTGTCTATCGAGGCCGTGCCGGCAGTTACCGATGCGCTCACGGGCAGCGAGGCGAGAGTGGCCGCGGCCACGAGCGCAAGGATGATCACCACCTGCAGGGCGATCGAGCATTTTAACGAGAAGATCTCACGTGATTTAGTCCGTTTACCCATACTAACCCTCCTTTGATTAAGTTTACCATCTGATAGTACACCCCTACTATGCCAGCCCCCTGGTGCGCTATCATTGTGGCAATAAGGGTTTGAGATAGAAAAGATAAATACCTTATCCTATAGTATATAAAATAATAATTTGGCTTATAAATGTTTATATGGTAAATTTATAATTAATTAGCTTTACCGCAGGCCGAGGGCTTTTAGGCCTTCGGCGATAAGGTCTACGCGCATCTGCCCCGGGGCCACGGGCTTTCGCACATAGCCATAAGTAAGCTGGGAGCCGTAGACCGGCGCCACGATGCGGGAGTGGGCGCCTAACTCGCCCATGGCTATGGTACATATGGGCTTTTCGGACTTGAGCGTCACCTCGAATAGCCTTAAGACGTCCCGGAGGCTGCCCGGCGTGACGGCCAGCTTGGCAATGTCGCCTTTTTCGTGGCAGCGCACGATGATGTCCATCATATCTTTTTTCGGGGGCGCCCTCTCGAAGTCATGGTAGGAAATGATGGATAGCGCGTCCGTGCCCTCGGTGTAGGAAACGATCTCCTCGACGTTCTCCGCCCTCAGCTCCACGTCGATATAATCGGCTACCGGTATGAGCGCCTTAAAAAGTTTCGCTCTCTCGAGGGCACTCCCCGCGTAGGCGCCGCCCTCCCATGCCGGGCGGATCGTGATAATTATCGGCCTATTCAGCCGGTAGACGCTCTCCACGAGCTGCTGCGGCTTTTCCTGTGCCAGGTCGACCCGCACCTCGATCACGTCAGCGCCGAGGGCCACGCCTTCCTTTGCCTCGTCCAGCGATGTTACGGATGCCACGACTTTCGTTGGGAACTCCATATGATTACCTCTAAAACGGCTCGTCCTGTAAATATGAACGCTTAAAACGGATGGCCAGGCAGGCTTTTTCCAGCTCTTTGCCGAGATAGCCCGCGTGGTCTAGCATGGACACGAGCCCCATGTCGGCCAGCGTCTCGATGATCGCCATGGGCTCGTCGCCGGTGACGGTCAGGTCGCCGTTGTTCACGTATATACGGCCGTCCTCGACGAAGATGTTGAAATTTCCAGCCGGGTCGAGCCTGAGCTCGTGACGCTTCGCCTGGATGACCGTCGCCCCGGGCTCGACCATGTCCTTCCGTGCCCGCTTTTCCTTGATGACCAGCAGGTTGATGCCCAGGTCCTTAGGCGAGCCTTTATGTTTTTTGGCCAGCGCCATCATCCGGCAGGCTGTCTTCAACTCAGAAGCACAATTCACCGTCTTCTGGCTCGCCTCCGTGGTGAACAGGGCGCTCACGCCCAGCTCCATGGCTATGCCGGCGAGAAGGGCGTTGATGCCCACGGAATCGGCGTCCATGAGCTCGGTCACGTTCCCGGCCCCGAAGAACAGGGGCGTGGACGGCTCGCGACGCCTGAACTCCCGGTATCGCTCGATAGATTCGACAAAGCCGTGGCCTACCGGCGACAGGATAGGGTCGGCCAGGATATTTTTTATGCCCAGCGCCCGTGCCTTCCTGATATTCTCGAAAAGCTCGTCCAGCGACTCGTCGTTCGGGATAATGACCGCTGCCAGCCCCTTTTCCGCCACCAGCGGCCCTATGATATCCAGATTCGAGCCGTTGAGGCTCAGCACGAGGCTCGCGCCCTCGTCGACGCCGGCCCGGATGTACTCCGGAATGAGCGTATCGACACTCACGGGCTTTCGAGTGGCTGACCGGGCCACCCGGACGGCGTGCATCACCGCGTCCTCGCTCGACTCGAGCGGGACGCCCAGGTCGATGACGTCTGCCGCCTCATAGCTCTCGACCTTGCTGGCCAGATCGGCGTCCGACAGCTTCGTCGCGTCGGCGACCTCGGCCACGACCTTCATCGTGGAAGCGCCCCCGATCTTCACGCCTTTTAACGAGAAGGCACAGGATGCCGAAGCCTCGATATCCTCCAGCTCCTTCAGGGCGCTCTCCCGCTTCACTTCGGCGAGAAGCTGGTCCGCGGGCACCTTGCTAGAGAACTCGACCTTATCGGCCGCCGCCAGGGCGAGGGGAATGTCGTAGGCCTGCTTCGGGCCCAGGCGTATCTTCACGCCCAGCTTCTTCTCCAGGCCCGAGAAATCGGATGCAGCCAGGCCGGTCACGAGCACCATGTCATAGTCGCCCCGGACTGGGGCAATGGCCTTCTCCAGGATCTTCGGGGTAATAAAGGCGGCAACTCCGACGTCGAGCATCAGGACGTCCGCGTCCCCGGCCAGCTCCTTGACTACGGGATAGGCGAGGCGGCCGGTCACGAGCAAGATTCGCATACAGAAATGTTATAACGGCCTGATGAATATTGATGCTTATGCTTCGCTTCGACCTCCACGTGCACACGAACTACTCGAAGGACGGCCTCAGCACGGTCGAAGACGTCCTCCGGGCCGCGGCCGCGAAAGGGCTCGCCGGCGTGGCAATCACCGACCACAACACCACGGCAGGGGCAAGGTACGCCCTGGAAGTCGTGGAGACGGTCGCCCCGGGCTTGATCGTCATACCGGGCGAGGAGGTCTCCACGAAGGAGGGCCACCTGATAGTCCTGGGCATCACGCAGGACATCCCTCCGGGCATGGCCGTCGAGGACACGATCAGGGAGGCAAAAAAGATGGGCGGGCTTGTCATCGTGCCCCATCCATATAACCGGCCAAGGCACGGCATGCCCAT
The DNA here is from genome assembly GCF_035506375.1 of Methanocella sp. Lineage (NCBI taxonomy): Archaea > Methanobacteriati > Methanobacteriota > Methanomicrobia > Methanocellales > Methanocellaceae > Methanocella > Methanocella sp. The sequence goes on along the minus strand of NZ_DATJPM010000095.1, from coordinate 31,879 downwards.
ACCCGAAGGCGCCGACGCGGCCGAGGTCTTTAACTCCAGGTACATCCTGGGCATGCACAATCGCATGGCCCTGAGAGGCGCACGGGCCCGGCATATGCCGGAAGTCGCCGGAAGTGACGCGCACCAGGCCTCTCAAGTCGGCAGCGCAATAACTTTGATAAAAGCAGAAAGAACACCTCGGGACGTCATGGAAGCCATACGCCAGGGCAAAACAAGTATTGACGTCAGGAAGACGCCCCTGTATATCTATGCCTACCAGTTGGCCAATGGTTGGGCAAAAAAAATACGAGCGTTTTTTATAAAAAAAGGCAAATAGTATTCTTTAAATCGAGATTTATCGAAATATTTATCCACTATGAGGGTCTATAAATAATCGATTCCTCATGGATAGCATAGATAATACAATCATCGATAAGCTTTCCAAGGATAGCCGGACCCATTGCACGGAGATCGCCAGCGAGCTGGGCGTTGCGACCTCGACGGTGCATAAGCGAGTGAACCAGATGTACAGCGACGGCGTGATCGAGCAGTTCACGGTTATCTTAGATCCCAAGAAGGTAGGCATGCCGCTAACCACGTTCATCGGCATCAACGTGGATGAGAACTATAAGGCGGAGATCGTCGGCAAGCTCAAGTCGTTGAAGAACGTGCTTGAGGTCTACGAGATCCTGCAGCCTTATGACATCTTCGTCAAGGTGCGGACGAGCGATATGAGCGAGCTGAAGGATTCGGTACTGCGGGTCCTGGATAACACGGACGGCGTGATCAGCACCAGCAGCATCATAACCACCATCAGGCACAAGGAGAAAACGTGTATACTGGGTGATCAATGATGCTGATGGTATCAGTCGTCGAGGCCATAGCCGCTTTCCTCATGTATCTGCTCGGGGGAGCGCTGGTTTTATTCATATATGAGTCCTACAGCCGTACGAAGCAAAAGAATCTGATGTACATGGCATTGGGATTCTTCCTGATTATCTTTGGAAGTAACCTGAATACGATATGCGCGATGCTGCCGAGCATGATCGGGGGCAATTTCGTCATCGACGGCACCATATCAAGAACGGTATCCTTGCTGATACAGCTGTTCGGCATCCTGACCCTCCTGTACTCGGCAATGAACCCCTATGCGACTTAGGGCACGTGGTAGCTATGGTTGATAAATACGTGAACTTTGCAAAAAGCTGGAAGACCGTGGGCGTCACTTCCAGGCTCAAGTGGCAGCAGAATAACTCGATGGGCCGTTTCAACAAGTACCTGCTGATCCGGTTCATCGACCGGTACGGCGAGAAGGCCCTGGAGGTCATCTCGGAGACCGGCCTCGCCGTCGGCTACGATGACGGCAAGAAGATCGTCGATAACCTGAACCTGGACTCGAACTCGCTGCGGGCGCTGCTTATACCGATTGAGGCGATCTCGCTCCTGTCGGGCGTCGACTCGGACATCATGGTAGAGAGCAGCTACGGCCCGGGCACCATCTGCCTGCGGGTGGACGACTGCATCTACGCCACGCTCTTCGACGGCATGAACGTGAACTCCGATTTCAAGACCAACGCCTGTGTCAGCTATTCGACGGGCCTGACCCATGCGGTGAGCGAAAAATCCCGGGTCAGAGTGGTAAAGCGCAAGTGCGCCGGCGATAAGTACTGTGAGTTTGTGGTGAACCTCGGATGAGGCGCAGCCTCAAGCTGCTTTTAGTCCTATTATTTTATCTTTTTAATGCCTGGCTGGTCGTGTCATTTTCCAGGACCGCCGGCATTTTTACGTACCCGCTGATCATCGCGGCGTCGCTGTTCTTCATCCTGGCCCTCAAGCTTAAAGTCCCGCGTAATGGCCTTCTGGAAGGAGGGCTGTTCGCCGCCATCTCCATGGGCATCGTCCTTAACGGGCTCCTGCTTTTGGGCGCAATCACGGTGGGCCCTATACGGGACAATTTTTCCAGCTATTTGCTCACGGGCGTGGTCGTGCAGCTTCTCGTGAGCTTCGGCGAGGAGCTGGGCTTCCGGGCCGCCATTTTCCAGGCCCTCGACGACGAGCTGGGCATGTGGCCCGCGGCGATCCTCTCGGCGGCCGGCTTCGCTGCGCTGCACCTCCCCTCCATGGGCATCGTCGGCCTGGGCCGGCAGTCGGACCTCATCGCGCTGGCCACGATATTTTTCGCGGGCATCGTGCTCGCGCTACTTTATAAGTACGGCGGCATCTTCAACGCCATCTCCTTCCACTTTATCTGGAACTATATCGAGTACGACCTGTTCAACATGGGCCCCCTGGAGGGCGCTATCAACGTGTCGAAGCCCGGCCCCGAGATACTGACGGGCGGCGCCTTCGGCCCCGAGGCCTCGATACTCACGATGGCCATCATGGCCCTGCTCATCGTCGTCGTATGGCTGTTCTACAATAAGTTCCGGAAGCCGAAGGGCACACAAAATTTATCCCCATAGCCGCTTATAAAAAAAGGAGGCGATTCAATGGCTCTCATCTGGTCCCAGGAATTAATACTGATTCTATTGGTCTTCGTGCTGGCACTGTTCCTGATAGCGTTCGTAATTGCCCTGCTCTATGGCCTCTGGAACCGGCGCAGGGATAGCCGGCTTAATTCTATCGAGGAGCGCCTGAAGGCCGTCGAGGAGAAGCTGCTGAAATAGCCTTTAAGCCTATTGTGAGGTCTTCTTGCCCCGACCTTTCCTGAACTTATACCCGTTTGCAGGCTTTGGCCGGCGACCGCAAAAAGTATATTATAATAGAGATAGGCTATTTGTTAATTGGAGATAGACCATGGCAATGATCGGCCCCACTGAAATCTTACTCATATTCATCGTGATCGTGCTGTTGTTCGGAGCCACGAAGCTCCCGGAGCTGGCGCGCTCCATGGGCCAGTCCATGGGCGAGTTCAAGGTGGGCCAGATGGAGGCCGAGAAGCGGTACGAGAACATGAAGAACCAGGTGAACCAGCCCGCGCAGTCGGCTGACGATATAGCTTTGACCCGTGCCCAGCGGATGGCGAAGAACCTGAACATCGATATCAAGGGCAAGTCCGACGAGCAGCTTCTCGCTGAAATTGAAAAGAAGCTGGCGGAGCAGGAAGTCGCCTCCAAAAAGTAAGGCGCTAAATCCGCCTATCGTTTTTTCGTTTTGCTTTAGCCTTATTTAGTAAATTATTTTTATTCAAAAAGGCTCTTTCCTAGACGCCACCTTGTATTAAATACCAGTCCAGAGTTTGCTCGATATGATTAACGCTTATTATTCAATTAAAATTATGTGCGTCCAATTCGATGTCGGAGATAAAGTTAGGCATCGACTTTTGGACATTTAAAAATATATTCAATTGCTAGGGGTATGGGCGCAAACCGTGTCATTTAATAGAAGTTTACGCTGTTCCAAGCAGTCATTAATCCAATATGGGCTACCCATTTCACGGCAGATTTTTTCCCTGCGATCTAAAGCTTCTCTAGCCCCTTCACTATCTTCCTTAGCAATCAGAATAATAACTAGAACACCCAATGAATGCTGAATGGCCGTAGGGATTCCAGATTCCATAGCAATTTCCAACGCTTTTCGGACCAATGCCTCAGCTTCATCTATCCTATTTTTCTTGAAAAGAACCCTTGCCTTATACGTTAGGTTTAAACTCAAACCAAAATTTTCTTTTCTATCAGAGGTATACTTTGCTCCTTCATCATATTTTAAAAGAGCATCATCAAGCCGGCCCATAGCCTCATAATCTAATCCGATATATTCTAACATGAGACCTTTAAAATATTTATTCCCAATTTGCTGGCTAATTCTGATTCCTTCCTCCATTTTAGCTATAGAGGGTATATAATCGCCATTAAAATAATACGCCTGCCCCGTATAATAGAAGTTATCCGGTAACATATCGATGTATCCACGTGCCCTTTCAATCTGCTCAGCTTCCTTCAATAACAAAATTGCCCTGTCCCGATTACCAACGCTAATCTCCGCAGTAGCCAAAATATTAAGACTATTTACAAGACCGTAATCGTCCCCCAGATCACGGGAAACTTGTTCGAGTTCCTTGGCTACTCTCACTCTTCTATCTACGCTATCCGTAAGAAAGTAAATCCTGCCTTTTTCGATAAGCACGTTAATCAATGCTTTTTTATCGTTGGTCTTTCGGCTTATATCCTCCAACTCTTGAATATAAACCATTTTTTTCTCAAAGTCATGTTCCCAATAAACGCTTTTGCACATATTGCCTAAAGCCTCTACCAGTTTAGGATGATCTTTGGATTGCCTATAACGTGGTAATAAATAACTTAAAATACGTTCGCCCTCGGTGAAAAATAAACCAAGTATCAGTAAATCTGCGATCGCATGCAGATCTTCATCATCCTTACCCTCCAGAGGGAGGTAATCCCCATAGAGTTTCGCCACCTTTAACGGGGAATTTTCATTTATCGCGACCAGCTGTGTCAGCAGCCGCATCTTATCCGCATTGCTAGCAAATCTAATAAACTTCAAATCCAGGAGTAGTGTTTCAAGGTCTTTCCAGCGCTGGGCCTTGAAAAGGTGAATGGGCAGGTAGCTGATAAGGTATTGGGACCACCTATTGTTTTTATATTCTTCCCAGAGATGTTCAATGAGTAGCTTGTTACCATCATTTACATCAACATAATATGAATCCTGCTTCGTCTCATCGGTAAGCCAGTCCATGACGGACTTGTGGAATGGCTGTATACCATTATCAAAGGTGAATAGCGCTCCCAGTTCCCGCTGGAATTTCCGCTTATCCCTGATGTTCCACTTGAAAATAGAGGCGAGCACATCAATGCTCAACGGTTCCAGGGCGGCTGATATAACATCCAGGGCTGGCGCTATCGTGTTTTCCCATTCCTGCATGTCGGGGATCTGCCTCTCGAACAGTTTTAGGTATATCCCTCCCAGATTATGGGGGAACTCTTCGGGCCTGTCCAGCGAAAGATGGCCTCTTCCAATCTCGGCGGCGATCCACTCGGCATAAAGAAAAAGTCCACTACTTTTCTCCACAATAGCCTCGACATCCTGTAATCTTATGGTATTATTTGCCTGCCCCAGTTCCCTGATAAGGTATGCTTTGATATCCTCATTGTTCAGGGGGTTCGAGATATCAATAATGAAGGGCTTGTACGTCTGCAATGGCGCCATGACTTCCGGGTTGGGTCTGCTCGTTACGATCAGGCGTAGCCAGCCGGGAGTCCGTTCAAATGCAGTGGCGATCATGTTTGCAAACTCATTCTTCCCATCGACCGTGGCCTCGTCCAAAGCATCGATGAGGATGACAATCTTACGCCCCGGGCTGGGGTAATTGGCGTAGAAAGGCTGCATGATGAGCTTGTCGAACAACGTCCGGGCGTCCAATCCCTGCAAGTCATCCATGTTCACCCGGCGCAGCCTTTCCTCATAGTCCGGCAACTGCATGCTCAACTGATAAGCAATACTCATAACGGCTCGACGTGGATCTCGCTTCTCCACGTTGTCATAGCGGCAGAAATGCAATGCGGCAATCTCCGGACGATGTGAACATAGCCATGAGGATATCGCCGTTTTGCCCACGCCCGGGCCTCCTACGATCCAGAAGATACGAGACGCATTCTCAATCTTCAGCCAGCGGTCTATCTCCTCGAATACCCATTGACGGCCCGTGAACTTATCAACGTTATATCGGATCTCGGCATCGAAGGACAATGGCTTTAAAATGTTGAAAAGAATAGTCTCATAGCCCTCATAATCCCGCAAATCATGCTCCAGGGCTTCGACGAGCATATGGAACTTTACAGCATACCTTTCCCGTCTTTCTTCCAGAGGCAGGCAGTCCTGCATGTCCAGCCTCTGGATACGGCAAATGCTTAAAGGTGGTTCGCACGGCGCGAGCATGACGGGTATGATCTTGATCTTTTTCCTCAGCGCCATCGCCAATTCGTTTAGGCAGAACCCATCCGGCCTTCGCACCGAATGAGGAGTCATAATTAGGATTACGCGGCCGTTACCATCCCGGGAAGCCCAGTCCAGTCCATCCTCGATATAGCGTTCCCATTCCATGCCCGGCTTCAGCTTGTCCAGGTCGAACCACAACTCGTGGCCCCGGGCTAAAAGGTCTTCCTTTAACTTGACCGCGAAGTTGGCATGTTCATCATGGCCGTAGCTAATGAAGATGCGGAGATGAGAATCGCTCGACGAGTGGGCGACCATCAGTCAATCATCAAAGAAACAATCGTCATTTTAATATTTAGTTGTATTTAGAGATGGATAATAAGAGTATCAGTAATTTTGTTACTCAAGAAGACCGCTTATTCAGCAATAAATTTGGATTATTACCGAAATGTACCGGACATAAATTATTTATAGTGATGCCAGTATTAGTATGGTTGCAGCGTTTTTGTAACACCGTATAGCGGGGTGGGGTAGTCAGGAGATCCCGACGGGCTCATAACCCGTAGACCAATGGTTCAAATCCATTCCCCGCTACTTCTAAACAACGCCCTGGTTTTTTTTAAAAATTTTTTATGCCTGGCCTGACGGGTAAAAGAAGGGTATTCAAACAACCTAATTAATTACAATTTGAACGTTAACCTTTTATTATAATAGGATATTGACTAGGTGATGATGGAGTCCGGATTAAACGATTCTGATAAACTTAATAATGATCCATTAAAACCGCTTAACATCAATCACATTAAGACCTGCGATTGCGAGCCAAATCACCTTAATTGTATGACCGCTAAGGAATGGCTAAAAAGCCAGCTTGGCGTCTGGGAATTCTTTTATGAAGGGCGGGATATTCGGGATAAAGAGGTACACCCAGCGACTTTTCCTATATCCTTATCTAAAAAAGTAATAGAGCTTTTCACCCATAAGGGTGAGCTTGTGCTTGACCCTTTCGTGGGCAGCGGCACAACTCTGGTGGCGGCACAGGACCTGGACCGTAATGCCGTCGGATTTGATTTACAGGACAAGTACATTGCCCTGTGCAAACAAAGATTAATTAACTCTCGGCTATTCAATACGTCCCAGCAATTAGCGATTAAGGACGATGCCAGAAACATCCCGCAATATTTCAAGCCCGAGACGGTCAGTCTTATCTGGACTTCTCCCCCGTATGCGAACCTTCTTAACCGGAAGAGGAAGAACAAATCAAGAAGAAACCGGGATAACGGGCAGCTCGGAAAAATCGAACAGTATAGCCAGGATGAACGGGACTTAGGCACTAAATCGCTGGAAGACTATGCCATAGCGATGGGAGATATTTTCGAGGGCCTTTTACCGTTATTGAAACCCCGGGCTCATTGCGTTATAAACGTGCCGGATATGTGGTGGGAAAACCAGCGGATAACCATACACGTATCATTAATTGAGGAATTGAGAAAAAGGGGTTATGAGCTAAGAAATATTATAATCTGGGACCGGACCAACGTGGTTAATCAGATCGGCATTTTTGGATGGCCCTGTAATTACATTACAATGGGCGTGACCTTCGAGTACCTCCTGGATTTCTGGAAGCCGGAAAGTTCGGAGACCGGAAATAAAATTAAGAAGGATGGCAAAAAGAGTAAGACTGATGGTCTGATTGATGAAGGTTTACACAAAGGACGAACTGATAATAAAGTTAAAAGAAATTAAAAAAATGGGGTGGGTTGAGTGTACCCGTCCATCTAATGATGGATGTGTCGGTAATACTCTCGAAGACCTCCTCGGTATTGAAGAAAATAATATACCTTTAGCGGATAGCGGCGACTGGGAAATAAAATCCCGGAGGTCAACGACGGGCTCTTTAACTACTCTTTTACACTGGGAACCTTCACCACAAGCCGTAAGATTTGTGCCTGGCATATTGTTACCAAAATACGGCTGGCCACACGATACAATGCCCGCCGAATTGAGCTTTAGGCAGACGATAAAGGCAACCCAGAGAACCGATAGGGGCTTTACTATCATTGTCAACCATGAGCGTAAGCGTATCGAAGTATCCTTCGACGCAAAAGCAGTATCTCCCCGGCACAGCGAGTGGCTAAAAAGTGTTGAAAAGAGAGTCGGCCTGGGAGAATTAGATCCGCAACCATACTGGGGGTTTGATGACTTTTTCCAGAAGCTTGGTTTGAAGCTGCTTAATTGTGTCTATGTTAAAGCGGATGTGAAAAAGGGCGAAGCTTTATCAAAGACCAGGATTGACGGCCGTAGTTCAAACGTCGAATATTACAGGTATGATAATATCTTCATGTTGTCTAACCTGGATCAAGAAAAGATAATTAGCGCTGTCGAAGACGGTAAGATCTACGTGGATTTCGATGCAAGAACACACCATAATCACGGCACCAAGTTCCGAATGGTCCAGGATACATTACCTGAGCTCTATGGCAATGTGACTCAAATAAATTAAACAATTATTTTTTTATAACTACTCTCAAAGATATTTCATCGAGCGGTAAAATGACTTTGGATAAGAAGGTAACAGAATCCGGTGCAAAGGCGCATCAAAGGGATGACGAAGAGTGGAGAGTCAAGCCTTATTCCCTCTGGCATCGAAAATTAGACAAAAGCCTATACATGCTGGATGTGGATTTCGTCGAATGGCGATATAGAAAAGGCATACCTGTCGCTGTCGGCGTGATGGAAGTAACGAGAGTTGATAATGGTATTACGGTAAATGATCAGTACCTGGATGCTATTATCCGCAGGTTTGAAAGCAGGGACTTTCAAGCTACCGCAACGAGGATAGTCGCAGAATCTCTAAAAACGAAAGCTTATATTATATTATTCCGAGAGGATTGTAGTGAATTTTGGGTATACAATCTATCCGAGAGGAATGGATGGGTCGGCTATAATCCGGATGAGATGGAAGACTTCTTAAAAAGCCTGTGAGCGATAAATTTCTTAAGTACGCGTTCCCTTCATGCCTGAGACTCTATTTCAAAAAAGCTGCTGTATTGAATATACCCTTTTAAGTCTCAGATTGCCCTCCGTCTCTTAAAAAGCTTAAAATACGGGAGTAATTCAACACAGCAAAAAAAGCTAAAGCTACATTTTTCCGCTTCATTAAACAATCCTGGCCATCACTCGCGATTTATCTTATATTGTCGTCCTGTCTTTGTTCATAACTCCCATAAGCCTTATAAAAATATAAAAAAAAGCTAGGTGTTATGGGGATGTGACCAGTGAAGACAAGGTCAATAATACTTGTATTTCTCGTGGGCATTGTCACCCTGCTGTTAATCTATATGTCATTATCGGCCGGCGTTACGGCACAAAAAACGCCGATTACCAGCACCGGGACAGGGTTACGAACTTCCTGGCTGAATATCAACGATAAGATACCCGCCTTTGAAGCAGACGCTTTCTATAAGAACAATGTCACCAGGATCAATATCAGCGATTACAGGGGCAAATGGCTTGTCTTCATCTTCTACCCGGCCGACTTCACCTTCGTCTGCCCTACTGAATTGGAGGAGATGGCTTCCCTTTACAAAAACTTCACTGGCGAGGGCGCCGAAGTTTTCAGCGTCAGCCGCGACACGGTCTACGTCCATAAGGCATGGCATGACTCCGATCCCCGGATAAAAAAGGTCGAGTTCCCCATGCTCAGCGATACCATAGGCGACATCTGCCGGGCTTTCGGGACATATAACCAAAGCAGTGGCCTTTCACAGCGGGCGAGCTTTATCTTCGATCCCGACGGCAACCTCAGGGCGATGGAACTCCATGACGACGGCTTCGGCCGGAACACAAAAGAGCTACTGCGTGAGTTAGAGGCATTGAAGTTCGTCCGGGAGAACAAAGGGAAAGTGTGTCCTGCAGACTGGAAGCCCGGAGATGAAGCAATCCGGATCAGCTGAAAAATCTACTTTTTTCCTTTTATAATACTTATCGTGCCCACCATGAATGGTAGCTTGAGAGCCCCCGGGATAAATGGCTCATTATGCGTATCGATGAACTCGACATCGCTGATCCCCCAGCCCTTAATCGCATTGACGAGCTCTTCGGGCGTGCCATAAGCCCTTTTTATCAAGAACAGGTCCTGAAACGTGAATGTCCCGCCCTTCCTGAGAACGCGCAGCGCCTCCCGGATCAGCTCTTTCTTATCTTTCGCGTCCCGGACTTCGTGGAACGTGAGGTTGCTCACGATGGCATCGAACGTCTCGTCCTCGAAGGGCAGCTTTAAGGCGCTGGCCTGCTGGAACGTGATGCGGCCGTTCACGCCTTCAATGGCCGCGTTCTTTTCGCAGACTTTTTTAGAGTATTCCCAGCTCGCTCCCCAGTAATCGACGCCGGTGAGGCGGGCGTCCGGATATTTCTTCGCCAGCTTAATGGTGAGCGCACCGCTGCCGCAGCCTACGTCGAGCAGCCGGCCCTGGCCGTTCCAGTCGAGGTGTTCCAGCACAAGGCCGTAGACCTTATCCTGCACGTCGCCTCCCCGGGCGGAAAAAAGCCATCTCGCGTAAGCGAAATATGCCGCCATGAGCAAGAAAAGTGCGGCCAGGATGACGATCATAGGGAATAGCAGCGCCAGGATAAGTAATACCAGGCCTATCAGGGCCGGCAGGAATACCAGCCTCATCGAAACCCAGTTACCATAGTCCGGCTTCTCAGGCAAACGCATCACCGTATAATTCTTCGACAATTTAATATGCTCTGGCTTATATTATCTTTTGTTAAGATGGCGATATTGAGCGAAACGAAAAACCCGGGAAGCTCCTGATTGATAAGTGCGGCCACGAGCCGTGACGGGAAAGCTACGCACGGGGCCGGTTTTTTGGAATACTGGAAGAAGGGCTATCGAAGCAGGCCCCCTGCTACTCTTCCTCGATCCAGCCGGTGCTGTACTTCGCCTCGGTCCAGTCCTCTTCCACCAGCGTGACGCCCTTTTCGTTGACGATCCTCACGGCGTCGTTGAACTCGTCGGCCAGCGTCTCGACGATCCACCGGTCCACGTCCGCAGGCGCGCTTTTTTGCTTCTTGAGGTCGTCCAGGGCGTCCGTGAGCTCCTCTTCGGCGCCGTTTAGCTCGATTATCGTGTAGGCCATGATGCCGGCGCTGCCGTACTGCAGGGGGCCGTAAAAGATGATGTTGTAGGAGGCGCCGCAGGAGCCGCATGTGACCGTCAGGAGCTCCGAGCCCCTGAGGTGAGTGGGCATGCCATCAGGCGTCTTGACCACGATCCGGAAGTTGTTGTCCTCAGGTATCCGGGTGACGGTGCCCTCGAGCATTAATCTCTTACAGCGGCGGCAGGTCCTGCCGAGAAGGTAGTCGTCGTAGTTGACGCCGCTCCGGTTGATGACGATCTCGGTCAGTATCCGCAGTCCGCACTTGTCGAGTTTCATGGTGAATTTAAACATATGACGGTTGGATTTATCTCTTTTATGGTGCTACATTTTTTTATGCCTAAATTCGAGGATATGCCGGCGCTGGGGTGCGGCGACTGCCCCATGAAAAAATTGTGCCTCGGGGGCTGGGCCGACTTCCGGAATGTAGTATGTGCCTCTTGTGGAAAGGAATTTCTCACCGACATACCGGATAAGACGATGTGCTTCGACTGCGAGAGGAAAAGATGAGCAGAGTTTAATATCGACGGGCGATAATTAACAATTGCATTTCCGGGTGGAATATGATGCCTGACGGCCTGTGCGCGGAGAACATCGAGGACCTGCTGCCCATGCTATCGAAGTCGGTCATGGACCGCAGCGGAGACATGCGCCTGCCCTATAAAGTGAACGTGGACCCGGAGTGCAGCTTTTGTAAAAAGAATAAACAGATATACCTGACGGACCACGAGTATGAGCACCCCGAGCCGACCTTCATCAAGCGCCTGCCGGCCAGCGTCGCCGCTCTCAGCTATGAGCAGGACTACCCTGGCCGCTCGGTGCTCGTCCTGCGGGACCACGAGACCAGCCTGACCTATTTACTGGAGCATAAGTTCTTATTGTATATCGCCTTCATGGAGGACGTTTCGGCTGTGTCCGAGGCCATCTACAGGACGCTGAAGCCGGTGAAAATTAACTATATGGTCCTCATGAACCAGAACGACCACTTCCACATGCACCTCGTACCCCGCTACAAGTACGAGGGCGATAAGGTGCTTACGCCGCCCGTGTTCCGGGGCACTTCGGAGCTGCAGTCGGACTTCGACTACCGCTCGCTGGCGCTGAGGATCCGGCACAACCTGCCCAGAAAACAGTCCGAGTTCGGCGAGTGCATCGAGGAATTGATAAATTCGGGGCTGCCTCCATGAGGTGTCACCATGGACCCATATAAACATGAACATACAGGTACCATAGAGCTTTCCTGGGCACAGCTCGGCGATATCCTGACGGCCATGGCGGAAACGATAGGAAAGGAATGGCGCCCAGACATCGTGATCGGCATTGCTAAAGGAGGCGTGGTCCCCGGCATTTTTCTTAGCTCCGCGTTCCTGGTCGACTTCTTCCCTATCAAGCTCTCGTCCCGCCATAACGAGCAGGTCGTGGGGGAAGAGCCAGAATGGTACGTCCGTCCGACTGAACATGTTAAGGGTAAGAAAGTGCTGCTGGTGGACGATATCTGCATTGCCCGGCAGGACATTTGGCAGGGCAGTTCCGGAATTGAACGAGATAGGTGTCGCCGAGGTCAGGACTGCGGCGATAGCTGTCCACAGCGGCAGTGTCCGCCCAGATTTTGTCGGAATCGTTACTGACGAATGCATTGTCTGGCCGTGGGACCATAAAATACTCCTGAAAGACGGCCGGTGGGCAGTCAATCCCGAGTATATGGAAGAAATTAAGAAGTCGAGGCCTCAGTCTTCGTAGACCAGCTTCGGCGGCGGCACGAGCTCGGGGAACGCCTCGGCGATCTTCTTCGGGTCACAGTCGATGGCGCAGAGCGCCTTCAGCATGCGGGCGGCCTCGCCAGAGTCCGCGTTTTCCTTAAGGCGGGCGACGATGGTGCACCTCTCCTTATCCAGGTCATAGGCCCGGCATTCACGGTCGCAGGTCCGGTCCTTTTCAAAATAGCATCTATTGGGCGTGGGCCTCTTATTAAAAAATTTAAACATTTTCACTCCACCATGAGCTTCACATAAATGTCCTCGAGGGCCGACTCCTTCATCGACATGTCCACGAGCGCCCAGTTGTGCTCGGAAATGTCCTTGAGCAGGGTGGCGATCTCGCCGACGTCGGCCGTACGGTAAATATAGTTGCCGTCCTTCATTTCGTAGTCCAGCCGCTCGCCAGTCATGAACTTGACCTCGTACTCCCGGTTACCCAGGTCCTTTCTTATCTTATCCATCGTATCGCAGACCAGCAGCCTGCCATTCTTCAGGATGGCCACCCGGTCGCAGACGTACTCGACGTGGAACAGGTTGTGGGCACTCAGCACGATGGTCTTGCCCTCTTTTTTCAGGCTCCGCAGGTAGTCGACGATGAAGAACGAGGTCAGCGGGTCCAGGCCCGAGCTGGGCTCGTCCAGCACCAGCACCTTCGGGTCGTGGAGTAAAGCCCTGGCGATGGCGACCTTTCTTTTCATGCCTTTGGAGAGCTCGCCGCACAGCTTATTCCGCTCTGGGAGCTTCAGCGAGTCCAGCAGCAGTTTTATGCGCTCGCTCGCCTTCGCCGGGGGCATGTCGTACAATTCAGAAAAAAACCGCAGGTACTCGCTCACGGTCATGTTCTCGTAGAGGGGGCTCTCCTCAGGAAGGTATCCCAGGTAACGCTTCACGTAAGTGCCGTCCTTTTCCATGTCCCGGCCCATGATTACCACTTTGCCCGAGGTGGGGCTGATCAGGCCTACCATCATCTTGAGCGTGGTGCTCTTGCCGGCGCCGTTGTGGCCGATAATGCCCAGGATCTCCCCGTCCTGCACCTCGAGGTTCAGGTCCTTTACGGCCTCAAAATCTTTATATAACTTGCTCACGCCAGTCAGTTTAATCATTAAGGCTCCATATGACCGGGGAGTAAAATAGCTTTTCATGGCCACGATGAAAAAAATATTGCAGTTAGCGAAAAGGGAGGTAGGCCGGTTCAGAACGCGGTTCAGCGGAGGCTCCACGCTTGTCATCCTGCTCCTGCTCGCCGTTACTCTTATGATCTCCTATTTCGTGGCCCAGCAGGGCCTCGTGCTGGGCAAGGATATTTACTACATCGGCGTCTCACCCGGAGGCCCGTCCATTGACGATAGCCGCTTCCATGTCCAGGTCCTGGACTATGCGGATGGCGTAAAAATGCTTAACAGCCGGTCCATCGACCTGTATCTTTATAACGAGACGGCCATTACCCGTAACGATGACCGCTCCAGATACGCGGAGGGGGCGCTCAAGCAATACCTGACGAAGGCGGAGACTACCCGGATGATCGTCGATTACGACATCAACCAGTCGTTCCCTCTCAGAGTCGAGGTGATCAAGGGCACATCGCCGGCGGCCACGCCGGCCGCCACGTCCATCGCGGCCACGCCGACGCCCGCCCCGTCGGTAGACACAAGCTCGGCTGTGCTTCAGCAGATCAGCGAAGCGCAGAACGGCAGCAGCACGAAGTTCAAGGCCGAGTTCGTCTCCGATAACGAGATCATTGTACCGTCCCTCATGACCTCGCCCATGCCCCTCTCGCAGGTCGTGCTAGCCTTCCTCTATGTCGTGCCCATGCTGTTCATGGGTATTTTCTTTAACAGCAGCTTCATGGAGGAAAAGACCAACCGCAAGCTGAATATCCTGATGTCCGCGCCGGTCACGCCTCTGGACATCATCTCGGGCAAGATGCTCCCCTATGTCGGCTTCTCGCTCGTCGTCGTCGTGATCCTGACACTAATACTGGGAGGCGACGTGCTGCTTGCGCTGGCCATCTTCCTGCCGGTCATCCTCTTCATCTTCTCCATTTACCTGATCGTATCGCTGGTCTATCGCACGTTCAAGGACCAGACCTTCTTTTCCATGGCCGCCATCACCTTCGTCACCGGGTACCTGGTGCTCCCGGCGCTGCTCACCGGCATCAACAACGTGAGCTACATATCTCCGCTCACGCTTGCCGTCCAGATGTACCGGGGCGAAAGCTTCGGCATCAGCGAGTACTTACTGTCCACTGTGCCGATGTACCTGGTGTTCGGGCTATCGCTGTTCGTGGGGACGCGGATCTTCAACGAGGAGTACCTGATGAGCTTCGGCCCGCTCTACCGTAAGGTCGGGGACGCCCTGTACCTGGCCATCGATCGGGCTCACCCGTACATTTCCATCGGGCTGCTGGGATTATTCGCGATCCCGATCGTCTTCATGGTCCAGATGATCATCGCGATACTCTCGCTCATCATACCCGTGAGCATGCCGACCATGGTCTATTTGGCCATACTGCTCGCGCTCTGCGTCATCGTGGAGGAGGTGGCCAAGTCGGCGGGCATCGCCACGCTGCTCGAGAATAAGAAGGTGGCCTCCACGAAGATGCTCATCGGCCTCGCCGCCGCCTCGGCGCTGGGCTTCTTCATCGGCGAGAAGCTGTTACTTTACGTCTCGCTGAGCGTGGTCTCGAACGTCGTGCTCATCGAGGCCCTCGGGAGCGCGGGATTATTGATAATCCCTCTCGTTGCCCATTTCGTGTTCACCTCCACCGTATGCCTGGCCACGCAGAAGCTGGGCGTCAAGTACTATCCCCTGGCTATTTTCGCGGGCTCCATCCTGCATTTCCTGTATAACTTCGTCATTCTCGCGCAGCAGATGGGGATGGTCTGATGCCCGGGCTTAAGGCGATATTCAAGAAGGAGCTAATATCGGTGATGAAGGAGAAGACCATCGTGCTGGCCATCCTCATCCAGCTTCTCATCGCCTCCTTCTCCTCGGTCATCCTCATCGGGCTGATGTCGTATTACGACCCGGAGTCCATCGGCCAGAACAGCGCGCTGCACCTGACGGCGGGCGTCGTAGGCGAATCTCCCCTCTCGGGATACCTTCGGGACGCAGGCATCGCCGTGGTACAGTATGACTCCACAGGAGAGGCGCAGGCGGCCATGAGCGCCGGCAGGATCGACTTCATCGCGGCCCTGAGCCCGGCGGAGGGCGGCATCGAGAACATGCAGCTCTACCTCCCCGCCTCGGACTCCAGGTCCACGGTCATCACCATGATGATCAAGGACCCGCTGTCAAAATACGAGAACTACCTGCGGGAGCAGAACGGCATCCACGTCCAGTACACGAGCCTCAAGGGGCGGCAGTCAACGACCTACGAGTTTTTATATACATTAATCGTTCCCATGCTCATGTTCTTCCCGGCCTTCATCTCGGGCAGCATGATCATCGACTCGCTGTCCGAGGAGGTGGAGAACAAGACCATGGACACGCTCATGGCGTCGCCGGTATCGCTGAACGCCGTGCTGTTCGGGAAGGTCGGCGCGGCGATCTTTTTAGCTATCATCCAGTGCGTCATGTGGGCGCTACTGCTGGCGCTGAACCGCCTGTATATCCAGAACGTCGTGCTGGTGCTGCTTCTGGCCCTCATCATTACGGCCTTCGTCACCTTCGGCTCTGGCCTCATATCCATGTACTTCAAGGACCGCGAGCGCTCGCAGTTCGTCTACTCCATCCTGATCATGGCAGCCGCCGGCGCCAGCCTGTTCTTCAACCCGTCGCCGATCAGCCTTATGGCCCGCCTCGCCATGGGCGAAGCCCACGTGGGCATCCTGGACGTGGCGCTGTTCACGCTGCCCCTCATCGTGCTCATCGCGGTCTTTTTCCTGGCCTCGCGGCGGCTGCTGGCGATGAAGGCATAAGTTACTATCCTATGCCGCCTTAGCGACGCACGTATATCCTCCCTGTTTTTCAACACGAAACCACGAAAGTTTATTTAGTCCCACGTAAGGGGCACTAAAACACCAAGGCCCATGCCTGGCGCTTAAAACACGAAACAACCTCCCGAATGAACACCAAACCACAAAAGGATTGAACCACGAGGACGGCATGACCCTTATGCTTTATTTAATATGCTTTCTCTAGTGTTTCAATTAATTTAGTGAGGTTCGCGCATTCGGGAGGTTGTTTGGTGTTTTGACGCCAAAGCATCCACTTTAGTGTGGTTCGTGCCCTTACGTGGGATAAAAAAAAGAATTCGTGTTTTTGTGTTGAAAAACCTGGGGCGCTCGCTCCACAGGAAACATGGTGCAGGATAAGGCGTTTATAACCGCTATTTAATAAATCGCTCGAGTGTAGAATCCTTTTCCGCTTTCGTCCGGTCGAGCTTCAGGCGCATCCCATCCTCGGCGGCGACGGTGTTCACGCCCGTTGTCTTCTCGATGCGAAAGGCGATGTCCCGGGGGTGAGCCTTGACGACCTGCATGCCAAAGTGGTTCAGGATCGCCATGCCAGGCTTAGCGACTTTTAGTATCTTCTCGACGTCGCCGGGTATGAGGTGCTGGAAGCGGTCGTCATACGTGATCCGCACCATGTTTATGATCAAATAGTCACAACCCTTCATAGCCTCGCCGATGCCGTCGAAATATTTCGTATCGGCGATATAGCCCAAAGTCCTGCCCTCGAAGTGGAACTTGATGGCGTATGACTCCACGTCCGAGTGCTTCAGCCGCAGCGCGCCCTCGATAGCCACGCCGTTCAATTTAAACTTCGCGCCCTCCCTGAGCAGGAAAATGTTGTTCTTGATATACTTGCGGACGTATTTTAAAACGACGGGGTCGTCCCCTTCCAGGCAGTCCCACGGGGCGATGAGTATGCCCTTCGGCTTGAAGCCGCCGCCCGACATGGCCTCGGCCATGATATTGACGTCGTTGGAATGGTCGATGTGGCGGTGCGAGAGGACGATGCAGTCCAGCCGCGAGGGCCTGAAGCCGAGCTCCACGCAGCGGATGAGACAGCCCGGGCCCGGGTCGAGCAGGACGGAGTTGCCGTCCAGGTCGAGCCACATGCCGCCGCTCTTGCGGATCTGGTTTGCGACGACCATGCGCCCGCCGGCGGTGCCCAGGAAAGTGATCTCCGACATCGCACATTAAATTGTGCTTTAAATCATATATATGTAAGTATAATAGGCTCTACCTGGCTGCACAAGCATACGCTTATCATTTGCCGCACAGGTTCTCGTTGCAGCAGGGCACTTCCGCAGGCTTTAACTCTCCCTTAAGAAACCGGTCGACGGCGTTATCGATGGACCCAAGGGCACCGGTGACGATGACGATGTTGTGCTCTTTCAATATCCCCTTCGCCCTTTCGCCCATGCCGCCGGCGATGACGTGCGTAACGCCGTGGGCCGGCATCAATTCCAGGACGGCGCCCTTCTCGCGCCCGGGGTTAGGGACCTTTTCCCGGGAAACGACCTTTCCTTCCTCCACCACGAGAAGCATAAACTCCGGGGCTTTCCCGAAGTGATTATGCACCATGGTGCTCTTCATCGGGACGCAGATCTTCATAACATATCAAAAAAGGTTATAGCAGGATAGTATATGGACTTTTTCGGCTTACGGCTGCAAAATCGAATAATTTCCAGATACTTAAGCACACGGAGTGTACGGAGGCACTATTTTCACCAAGAGGCACGAAGAGCACGGAGGCCCACGGAGTTTTCTTTTTAGATTAAGTTACAAAGTACACAAAGCCGGTTCATTGGCGATCAGGGCACGAAGGATACAAGGGCACTGTGGAATGAACAAGAGCACTTTTTGCCCCTGTGCCTTCATATCCTGTATCTTATAAGTTCAAAAAGCGGCTCTGTGCCCTTTGTAACTTAATCTAAAAAAAAGTCTTTGTGGGCCTCCGTGCTCTTCGTGCCTTTGTGGTGAAAAATAGTGCCTTCGTATACTCTGAGACTTAAAGGGGCATATTCAACAAAGCATAAAAATTGAAAAAGATAATCGGAAGCTATCGATAAATTTGGCTATTACGCAAACGATGAAAATAAGACTATTTGCTAAACAATGACCTATCAATATTCGACGCAGCAAATATTTATCAATATCTTCGTGCTGTTTCAGGCCTGCTTAGAGTGCTTCGTGGCTGAATAGTCTTCTGCGTTTTTAATAGGTTTTGAGAGACTTGTCCATAAAGTTTAAGCTACATCATCCTGCTATCTCTGCCATAGTGATGCTCCTTGAAGCTCGTCCACATCGCCGGGGATAGTTATTACGTTCCAGGGCTGACCAACGTCGGCGTTTACAGGGACTGCGTCGTCGACCCCGGCAAGAACGAGAACGTCGACTGGGCGAGGCCCGAGACCTCCTTTGGAAGAAACGTCTCCACGGGGCTCATCACCCACGGCCATAACGATCATTTCTGGCATGCGGCAGACCTGCAGTCCCGGGGAGCGAAGATTTATGCGCCCCGCGGCGAGCGCCCTATGATCGAGAATATCGATGTACATATGGGCGGCTTCTTTTTATGGACACGGCCACCGGAGGGCATGAAGCCCTGGTATTTCCGGGGCACGCCCTGCCGGCTTGACGGCATCGTGGAGGGCCTGGACATGCCCCTGAAGATCATACCGCTGGCGGGCCATACCGACTGGCACACGGGCTACATGACGCCGGACGGAGTCCTCATGGCCGGCGACAGCATCGTGGATAAAAAAGTCTGGGATAAGACGGGCATCGTCTATAATACGAATATCCCCGGGACACGCCAGACACTCCGAAAGATCATGGACATGGACGCGGATTTCGTCCTGCCGGCGCACGCGAGGGCCTTTACTAAGGACGAGGCGATTGAGCAGGCGGAAGGCAACCTGCGGGGGCTTGACCGGCTCGAGCGTACCATCCTCGATGCCCTGGACAGGCGGGGCGTCTCGACGGAGGACGTCGTGTGCAAAGTCTCCTTTGCGCTAAACCTCAGGGACGTGTTCAACGACTATCTCGTCTGCGAGACCGAGGTCCTGGCTTTCCTTTTCGCGCTGGAAAAGGATGGCGCAGTCGACTATGAGCTAAAAGGCCATAAGGTCTTATGGCGCGCCCGTTGATCCCTCTGGCAGGTCTAGCTCCGTATCTACATGCGAATAGGGCGGGCTGCAGATGCAAAGGATCCTCAGTATTTTCGTATCCGTATTTTTAATGCTGTGCCGCATCCCGGGAGGGATAAGTACCACATCGCCCGAAACAACGGCCATTGTTTTGCTGCCGAGCCGCATGTCGCCAGACCCTTCAAGGATATAATATATCTCCTGTGATTTTCGATGCACATGAGTCTCCGTCTCCTGCCCTGCCTCGACGAGGGCCTCTGCGGTGCTGACGTCTTTCACGGGCGACGACTCGGGGTGGAACAGCTCCCATATCCTGGACCCGTCCTTCGTCACATAGGAAGATATATTAGACCTGCGGCGTATCATATGGACTCATCATTAACGTGAACCTTTAAAATATAAAAAGTGATAGAACCCGTGATATTAAAATGGCTTCCAAGACAAAAGGCCCGGTCCGCTTGGCCGGCAACTCGTACTACCTGCCCGCGATGAGCAATACCGGGCTTTTCAAGGGATACGTGATCGACCCGGGATCCTCCGGATACGAGGACGTCGGCCTGGACAATATCCATTCCGTGCTCATCACGCACGGCCACAACGACCACTTCCGGCACGCCCACGAGTTCCGGGAGCGCGGCGCCCGCGTCATCGCCTCCAAGGAGGATGCCCTTCTCGTCCGCAACCCCGAGGTCAACGTGCGCGGCCTGTTTAGCTGGGCCCGCCCGCCTAAGGAAATGATCACCCCGTACTTCCAGGGCGACGCCTGCGAGGTCGACCTCTACATCGAGGACTGGCTGGACTCGTCCATCACCGCCGTCTACCTGCCCGGCCACACGCTGGGCGAGTACGGCTTCATCACCGAGGACCGCGTCCTTTACTCGGCCGATTCGCTCTACTCGAAGGAGCTCTGGGGCAAGTACAAGCTGCCCTACAGCATCGACCCGGACCTGTGCCGCGAGTCCATCAAAAAGATCAAGACCCTGGACTTCGATTACCTTGTGCCGGGCCACGGCGATCCGTTGAGCCGGGAAGATGCGCTGAGGGCCGCGGACTTCCACCTGGGCCAGCTCGACTTCGTGGACGAGGTCGTCCTTAGCCTCATAAAGGAGCCGGTATCGACCGAAAATCTCGTGACCATGTTCTGCAACGAGCTCGATCTCTACAAGAGCCTCAACAATTACTGGCTTACCCTTGTAATGCTAAAAGGCCATTTGAGCAGCCTCAACTATCAGGGCCGCGTCGCCTACAGGCTAGAAAATTATTGCATGTTCTGGTATAGAGTGTAGGCCGGTGAATTAGAGAATTTAATTAATTCCTTAACCCTGGCGTCGATCATCGGGTGCGACGCCAGCCTCTGGAGCACCTTCGACGGCGCCTCCCCTTTTTCCTTTTCAAAATCCTTTACGCTGACGCGGTCGATGAACTCCTTGCCGGTGACCAGCTTCAGGAGCGCCCGCATCGAGGCCTCGATGTTCCGGGATGCGGCGAGCCCGCCCCGGTCGCAGCGGTACTCATTGTACTGGGGTGCGACGATATACGGCAGTCCTATGCCGGGAATGCGCCGCCACCGGCCATATTTCGCGTGGGATATCTCATGCCCCAGGATAAATAATAGCTCGTCACCTTCCATGGCCCGCAGGAGCCCGGTATTGATCATGATGATCTTCTTCCTCAATCCCAGTCGCACAAGGTAGGCGTTCACGGACGGGCTCTGCGTAATATAGGCCGGAGGCGCATCCGTGGATAGGCGCTCTGCCGCCCGCTGGACCGCGCCGTATACCTCCGGGAATGCGCCGGGCGAGGCCCGGATGCTGTTTCTGAGCATGATCTGGACGATACGGTAGCTGTTGAACGCATTATACAGAATGATGCCCGCGACGGCTCCGACGGCGAGGCCGAGGGCCATATAGGTGAAATGCCAGAGCGTGTCCATGCTCAAAGGGTACAGGCCCCGATAGGCTTCGAACGCGAGAATAACGACGAGCGCCATTATAAGGGCCAGTAGAATGTAAAAAGTTGTGCCCTGCCTTCGCTCTCCTTTCACGTAATAATTGTCGGCGCCGTTTTTCCCCGTGGCGTTCATCCATTTGATATATCGCTGCCCCGGTATATCTTTCATTGGGCGCTTTACACGGGCGGCCCGCCCTCGCCGCCAGCTTCCGGGGGAGCTCTTTTTCCTCCTTGATCTCCCGCTTTGTCCGGCGTATGCTCAAACGATTGTAGCTCATCGCTCTATTATGCCGCCGTGGACCAGATAAACGATGCCGCAATTAAGAATGAAGTGCCCCGCGAAAAATAAGGCCGTAGAGCTCGCCGCCGATGACGGCCATTGCCACGTATGCCGCGAATAGCGCGGCTACGCCCGGGAGGGCAGGCATATCGAGCCCCAACAGACCGATACCCGGGAAAACGGCGTTCTCGGAGAGCGTCAAAATCGATATGAATATTATGGCGCTTAACGCGGCCGTTGTCAGCCCCGAGGCCAGCGACGCCATGAGGGGCGAGTCCGGAAGCGACTCACTATAAGGACTATGCCCTGCCCAGCGGGCCAGCATGCCTGAGAATACCATCACCATGGGCGTAAGCACTCCGGCCATCATCGAAAACGAGACGAGCGGGTCGAGCGAGAGGGCCCGGCCCATGAGGCCCGAAAGCAGGAAACATATCCCGGCCACGATGGCGCAAAAGATGCCCGTGCGAATGGCTGTCTCCAACGATATCGCCAGATGAATTATCGACGCTGCGGCTTAAAGAGCGTTATCCGGCTTTTGTAGCCTTTTTAGGGCAAAGTAGGCACATTCCCGCACGCCACCGGCAGTTGTATAAAAATATGTATAATTTTCACACTTGGTATTACTAACGTTAACTTTTTTATACTGTAACGCCTAACAATTATCCTGGCATCCGCTCACGCGGAGACATGGGAGGAAGAGAATGAATAACGCTGAAAAATTCGGCCTGCTGGTCGTGGGCCATGGCAGCTCGCTGCCGTACAACAAGCAGCTCATACAGGACGTCGCGGACATGCTTTCTAAAAAGATGCCCCGGGCCGTGACGAGGATCGGGTTCATGAACATCAATAAGCCCAGCATAAAGGACGGCCTCGACGGCTTCAAGGGTACGGGCATAAAAAAAGTCGTCGTCTTCCCGTTATTTTTAGCGAAGGGCGTCCACACGACGGAAGACGTGCCGCGCCTCATCGGCCTGGGCGAGGGCCAGAAACGCATCGCCTACGACGGCTTCGACATCGTGTACGCCGACCCTCTGGGCGCGGACGACCTGATCGCCGAATTATCGGCCAAGCGTATCCAGGAAGCGTTCAAGAACTATGCAAGGAACTAGGTGCCCATGGAGCCTGGCCTGAAGATCGGCGTGCTGGACATCAATCACGGAGGCCTGCTGCTGGCCGGGAGGCTGCGCGGCCTGGGCTATGACGCCTTCGCCGTGGACGTCTACGGCACTAAAGAGTCCCGGACGGACGTGCCCGTGCTCAGGCCGGACGAGGTAAAGGGCTTCGACGTGCTCGCGGCGCCCGTGCATGCGCCCGCAATTCCCCTCCTCCAGAGGGCATATGCGGAGAACAAGCTCGTCCTCACCCACCACGAGCTGACGGGCTTTATCGTTCGAAAGGCCGGGCTGTTAAAAAGTAAATGCATCGAAGTGACGGGGACATACGGTAAGACCACCGCCTGCACACTTTTAGCGCGCATGTTTCCCCGTGAGGATGTCCTCCTGCATACGAGCAGAGGCTTATTCTACAACGGCGAGCTGATCGAGAGGCTGAGCATCACGCCGGCGAACGTCATCCGGGCGCTGGAGCTCGCGGCCGATAAGCATCCGGACCTTTGCATCTTCGAAGTATCGCTGGGGCTCTGTGGTATCGGGGACGCGAGCGTCATCACGACGCTCGACCGGGACTATCCGGTCGCGGGCGGCTCGAAGACCGCACGGGAGGCTAAGCTTCATGCCCTAAAGCACATGAAGCCTGACAGCATCTTAATATGTGAGAGCTCCCTAAAAGTCGAAACCACGAACAAGCTGACCTTCGGCCGGGGAGGGAACGTGTTCTACGCCCCGGACGGGAGAGTACGCTACCGCCTGCCGGGCGGCATGGAGGGGTGGCTAAAAATCCATTTAAAAGGAGGCTTTGACGGCCGCTCATACCGGGGACCGGCGCTTTGCGCAGCCGCGACAGCGCTGGCCACTGGCGGAAAGCCTGAGGAGATCCAGCAGGCCTTCGAGGACTTCGACGGCATCGACGGGCGGATGAAATTTTCCACGCTCCAGGGCCGGGTGCTCCTGGACAACTCGAACTCCGGGCTGTCGATAGATGGCGTGGAGCGCGCCCTGGACGCCGTCGAGGAGGACGAGGGCTGGAAAGTCCTCGTAGTCGGCGAAGAAGCCTATAACGTCTGTGACGGCCTCGACCCTGAAAAAGTACTAACATTATTAAGCGACGCCCGCTTCGACGAGGCCGTACTCGTCGGCGACCGCCTTCGACGGGACGGCGAACAATTGTCCTCGAAAGGCTGCGCGCACGCGGACAGCCTGGAGGCAGGCCTGGCGCTGGCGCTGGAAAAGACGGAGCCGGGCGATACGATCATAAGCTGCGTTAAGACATGGAGGTGAACGCATGGAACAGCTAGAGACAGTTGACCGTATCATGCAGCCGCGGCCCAGCTCCATCGTGGCCGCGCTCTACACGCTCCGGGACCTGGACACGGACGTTGCCATACTCCACGGCCCGCCCGGGTGCTGCTTCAAGCACTCCCGGCTTTTAGAGGAGGACGGCATGCACGTCGTCACCACGGCGATGTGCGACTCGGACTACGTCTTCGGCGGCCACGACCTGCTCGTGGGCGTTTTGAAAAAGGCCGTGGACCGTTTCCACCCAAAAACGGTGGGCATCGTGGGGACTTGCGCGAGCATGATAATCGGCGAGAACTTCCACCGCGCCGTCGAAGAGGCCGACGTGGGGGTGCCCGTAATTGAAGTCGAGATCCACGCCGGCTATAACGATAATACGCACGGCGCCATCGTGACGCTGGAGGCGGCCAGAGCGGCAGGCCTGCTGGGCGAAGCCGAGCTGGAGCGGCAGAAGAGAATGCTCCTGCTGGCGACCGACATCGAGAAAAAGTTCGGCGCCGCCAGCCGCGACTACATCGAGCCGTCCCGGGGCGACCTCAAATACCGGGCCGCAGAGCGGCTGCTGGAATTAATGCGGGGGGGCAAAAAGGGCCTTTCGATCCTCAACGCGAAGAAGGAGACCGCCTACATGTTCGCCGATGTCAACCTGGCCGTAAGCCAGGCGGCGAAGGTCGTCGGCGCTCCGGCGCCCGTGACCATCGCCAACCTCGACCCGGACATTGGCCTGCCCCGCATCCGGCGCTATGCGACAACCATCACTTCCCAGATGGCCGAAGCCGGCGTGGCCGTCGACCATGTCACAGGGGGCCTCGACGAGTACCCGGTGAGCGGAGAAACGGCGGCCAGGGTCATAACGGAAAAATATTCAAACTATGATTACGTGGTGCTCTCGGGCGTACCCCATGCCGTACCCTTTGAAGCCGTCAGGGGCATGGAAATATTTTCAATCACGAACGGGCCCCGCCAGGTCGAGCCTTTAAAAACGGCGGGCCACCGGCACGTCATGGTGGAAGTGGACCTGCACCCGAAGACGCTCGGCGTCCACGGCATGGTCGAGTCCGAGTTCGGGGAGACATTGAGGAGCATGATATGAAAAAACATCTGGCCATCTATGGCAAGGGCGGCATCGGCAAGTCGTCGACGGCGTCGAACGTCGCCGCGGCCATGGGCGAAAAAGGCGTAAGGGCCATGCTCATCGGGTGCGACCCCAAGAGTGACTCGTCCATCACGCTGCTGGGCGGAAAGCGGATACCCACCATCATGGATACCGTGCGTAAAAAAGGATCCATAAAAGAAGAGGACGTGGTCTTCGAGGGCTTCAACGGGGTCAAATGCGCCGAGGTCGGCGGCCCCGAGCCGGGAGTGGGCTGCGCGGGCCGGGGCATCATCGTCGCCGTGCAGGCGCTCCAAAAGACCAGCAGCGCTATGAAGGACTCTGATGTTATAATATACGACGTCCCGGGCGACATCGTGTGCGGCGGCTTCGCCGTGCCCATCACAAAGGGCATGGTGCGCGAGGCATATATTATCACGTCGGGCGAGTACATGCCCCTCTACGCCGCCAACAACATCTGCCGGGGCCTGAGGACGCTGCACACTCCTTTATCGGGCATCATCTGCAACGAGCGCGAGGCCGAGCACGAGCGGGAGATCGTGGAAAAGTTCGCCGCGGCGTTGGGCGTGCCCATGCTGGCGTACATTCCGCGGCACAAGATAGTGCAAAACTGCGAGCGCGCCGGGAAGAGCGTCATCGAGGGAGAGCCCGAATCGGCGATGGCCGACGTGTACAGGTCCCTTGCGGGCCGAATTCTGACGGAAAAGAATAAAAAGGTTCCCGATTCATTAGAAGACGAAGACCTGAGGAAGCTAACCCGATGATGACGATCCCCAGGCTCATCCTCGCCGGCGACCGGAGCTCCGCGGGCAAGACGACCATATCCACGGGCGTCATGTCCCTGCTCTACGAGCGCGGCCTGAAGGTGCAGCCTTTTAAAGTAGGTCTGGATTATATAGACCCGAGCTATCATTCGCTGGTCACCCACCGCCAGAGCGAGAACCTGGACGGCTTCTTAATGTCCGAGCCGGCCATCGTGGAGGCGTTCCAGCACTCAGCCGAGGGCTCCGACGTCGCGATCATCGAGGGCGTCCGCGGCCTCTACGAGGGCCTGGAGGCGTTATCCGACATCGGCTCCACGGCGCAGATCGCGAAAATATTAAATGCGCCCGTGGTGCTCGTCCTGGACGCGCAGAGCATCACCCGGAGCACGGCCGCTATCGTCAAGGGCTACAAGGACTTCGATAAGCGTATCAATTTTAAGGGCGTCATCCTCAACAAGGTAGGCAGCGACCGCCACGCCGAAAAGGCCACGGCCGCCATCCAGAAATACACGGGCGTCGAGGTGCTCGGCGCCATTCCGAGGAATAAGGGCATGAGTCTCACCATGCGCCACCTGGGCCTCATACCTGCCCGGGAGGGGGCATCCATGGTGGACGATTTTGGAGTCCGCATCGATAAGATAAAGGCCATCGTCCAGGAGCACGTTAACATCGACCGCCTGCTGGAGATCGCGAAGAGCGCGCCGAAGCTGAAGACCGGCCGGCAGAGCATCTTCAAGCAGGAAAAGCCCACGGGCGCCCGCATCGGGGTGGCCATGGACGAGGCGTTCAACTTCTACTATAAGGATAACGTGGACTTATTACAATTAAAGGGCGCCGAAGTGGTCTACTTCAGCCCGCTGCACGACCGGGAGATCCCCGACGTGGACGGGCTGATACTCGGAGGCGGCTACCCGGAATTCTTCGCCCGGGAGCTGTCGGAGAACGCCTCCATGCGCAAGTCGATAGCGGATGCTTCGGCAAGCGGCATGCCCATCTACGCCGAATGCGGGGGCATGATGTACCTCACCGGCACGCTGGAGGACGAGAAAGGCAAGCGCTTCGACATGGTCGGCGCCTTCGGCGGCGTCGCCTCCATGAAGCACATCCGCCACATTGGCTACGTCCTCGGCCAGCTAGAGAAGGACACGCCGATAGGCGTGAAGGGCACCTTCTTCAAGGGCCACGAGTTCCACTACTCCGTCCTGACCGACGTGCCGCCAGACGCCAAGTTCGCATACCGCATGGACCGGGGCATCGGCATCAAGGACGGCCTGGACGGCATGCTCGTGAACAATACGCTCGGATCCTATACGCATTTACACGCCGCCTCATACGTCCCATTCGCACGAAACTTCGTGGATGCGTGCGTGGAATACAAAGGGCAATAAGGCGCAAATTCTTATCCTGCACATTTTATGCCGGAAGCAATCGGGGCCATATAAATATTTTCCAGGGCTATCCATTCTCTATAGGTTTTTATACGTATGAGAAAAAAGTTATTATACATAAAGGCTAAAAACAAAGGAATGTTAAGCGAAGGAAGATATAACAAAATATATATTGGTTCTTGCTAACTTTACAGCCATAATAAAAACGATTGGAAGAACAGGTTGGGATCTGGAATGGGTTTATTCGACAGAAAGCCGAAAAAGGATGATTCTAAGGCGGCAAAACAGCAAAACGAAGAGGAACGGATAAAGAAAGAGCTCGAGACGCTGGCGGCGATCCTGGACAAGACGGACTCGCAGGAAAAGGCCGCGGAGAAGCCGCCTGAAAAGGTTGTCATGAAGCCCATAGCGGCAGCTACGGAAGAAAAGCCGGCCGAAAAGGTCAATATACTAAAGCCGGCCGCCAGGCCCGCCGCGGAAAAGCCCCGGGAGGCTCCGAAGGCCGCCGTGAAGCAGGCCGTACCGCCGCAAAAGCCCATTCTCAAGCCAAATATCTTACAATCACAGCCCATACCAGCCCAGAAGCCCGCCGCAGTCCCGGCCGAGAAAGAGTTCGTCAAGCCGGCCGTAAAAGAGCGCGAGGAGGCCAGGCCGCGTCCCGTCGAGCGTGCCCCGGCGGTCGAACGCTCGGCCGCGACCGAGCGCGTGGCCCAGCCTGTCGCCCAGCCCGACGTGCAAGTGTTAAACTTACTGAAAGGCCAGATGGAGCGACAGGTATCCGAGAGCGATAAGCAGCGCAAGGATTTGGAAAAATTCCGCGAGGAAGTACAGGCCCAGAGGGAAGACTATACCCGGCAGATGACGGCCATCGTCGATAAGCTCCAGAAGCTCGACGCCTATAAGGACGAGATCAAGCCCGAGGACTTCCGGAAGCTCCAGTCCGCAATGCTCGAGCAGAAGAACCTCATCGAATCCCAGAGCCTGACTCTAAATTCTATCGGCGAAGAGATCGCGGGCCTGAAGGACTTCGACTTCGAGAGCTATACGGAGCAGGAGAAGCAGGTGCTCCAGAAGCTCGCCGCAGAGATCAAGGCCCTCAAGGACGCCAGCATGGCGAGCGAGCAGCGCCTTTCTGCCATCGATGCGTCCATTGACTCTTATCGTGACGACTTCAGCACGCTGAAGGCGAATGCCGACCGCTACGAGAGCGAGATCGCGACCCTCAGGGCGTCGCTGGACGAGTGCACCGGCGAGGTCAAGGCGCTGAAGGACTCTCTTGGCAACTATTCGTCCGACACCGAGCAGGCACGGAATTCCATCCAGGTCGTGGACAGCAAGATCAACTCGCTGCGGGAAGAGATCGCCCGCCTCACCGAGGAGATCACGGCCGTCCGCGCCGGAAGCGAGGAGGGCCAGACGGTCCTCGCGAGCAACTACGAAAGCGACATGAAAGCCCTGCGGAAGTCCATGGGCGCTTACCAGGAGTCCATGGAGAAGATGATCGACGACCTGGGCGAGTACAAGTCGACCATCGCCGCGGCCCAGAGGGAGAACGAGGAAAAGCTCGAGGCCATGGAATCGTCCCTCAAGATGGCCACCGTGAAGGACATAACGTCGCTCAACGACAAGCTGAACCTCATAGAAGCGTCCATAAAAGAGACCTCGGGCGTCGAGATCTCGGCGCTATCGGAAAAGATCGAGGCCTACTACAGCGACGTGAAGACGCTGAAGGCGCAGCTCGCCGAGGCCCGGAACGAGAACAAGCTGCTGGCGAAGGCGCTTGCGTCTGCGAACGACTCCATGGCCGACATCCGGACGCGGATGGACGAGCAGACCAACGACCACATCTCCGAGCTGGGCTTCGTGAAGGGCAACATGGTGGACTTCAAGAACGAAATGAAGCCCGTCAAGCTCTTCGTGGAGAAGTACGGCGAGAAGGTCAAGGCCCTCAAGGACTTCTCGGGAATGGAGGAGGACCTCAAGGCGCTCAAGAACGAGGTGGGCGCCAACTCCGACGAGATGGCCACGGTCAGCAAGCTCATCAGCGACCAGCGCGGCGAGCTCAAGGCGATACGGGTGACGGTGGACAAGCACGCCGAAGACCTGAAGCTCGCCAAGGAGTTCAACAAGTCCCGGGACGAGATCGTCAAGCTCAAGAACGAGGTGGAGGCCTACGCCGGCGACATCAAGACCATCAAGGACTTCATCGCCGACTACAAGGACGAGATGGAGAACATCAAGGGCCTCATCGAGCAGTTCAAGAACGACGCCGAGCACGTCACGCCCCAGGAGGCCAAGCTCATCAAGGCCGGCCAGTACTTGAAGGCGCAGATCGACCAGGTCAACAACACTTTCTCGGACCTCGACGAGAGGCTCTCGGCCGTCCGCAAGGAATTCATCAATCTCAACAACATCGAGTACCGCTACCGGGCGCTCGAGGATAACCTGAACGCCATGGAGCGGAACCTCGAGAACAAGATCGAGGTGGAGATGATTACGCGGGTCCGCGAGGCGGAGAACGACCTCGTGGTCAAGATCAGCGGCGTCGAGGAGCGCGTACTGGAGCAGAGCAAGGCATCCCACGAGACGATCAAAGAGCTCCAGGACATGCAGACCTCGACCGTTAACTTGCTCAGGCAGACCCAGGCCGACGTGCTGGGCTCCATCACCGACGTCAAGTCGGGCGCCGTCAAGTCGGTCACCGAAGCGGTGAACGAGGCCGCCGGCAACATCGAGGCCATGAAGGCGCGGACAAAGGAATTCGTCACGACCACGGAGTCCGAGGCGACGTCTACGATAAGGACCGTCGAGGCCGACGCCGTGGGCAGCATCGAGAGGACGCGACAGGGCGCGCTGGCCGAGCTCGGCGAGAGCGCGGCCCACGTGGACGAAGTGGCGAAGAGCACGAGAGAGATCGTCGAGGGCGCCCTGCACGCCACGAGGGACGACACGCTCAAGTCCATCGAATCGGTCAAGAGCCAGTCTGTAAGCGAGATAGCGGCAGTCAAGAGCCAGGCAATGGAGGAGATGTCCACCTTCAAGAACGACACCCTCCACGAGGCCAGCTCACTGAAAGTCGGCACGCTGAGCGAGATCGCCTTAGCCAAAGAACAGGCCACCGATGAGATCGGGGCTCTCAAGCAGGGAACGATCAGCGAGGTCGTGTCCCTGAAGGACAGCACGGTTAAGGACGTCGTATCGCTCAGGAACAGCGCCGTCGCCGAGATAGGCACGGCGAAGGACACGGCCGTGGGCTCCATGCAGAAGAGCCGCGAGGAGGTCCTCAAGGCCGTCGCCGACTCTAAGAACGACGTGATGGAGACCGTGAAGACGCTCAATACCGTCTCGAAGCAGGCCGACGCGGAGTACTCGAAGCTCTCGGCGAAGGTCGACCAGGAGGCCAGGGCCACAATGAACCAGATCCGGACCGACGTGCTCGCCTCCATCAAGCAGGAGAAGGACGGGCTGTCCGGCACCATCGACGCCCAGAAGAAACAGGCCGTGGACGAGATGAACAAGTACAAGGACGGCCTGATCGTTGCCCTGCGCCAGACTGAGTCGATCGTGCTCTCATCTACGGATAATGCCCGCATCGTCGCCGAGAAGTCGATGGCGAAGACGCGGGACGAGATCTTAGATTCCATCAAGCATACCCGCGAGGAGACCATCAAGAAGCTGCTGGACACCCGGGACGTGGTCATCACGGCGTCCAATAACTCGAAGGAGGCCGCCCTCGAGGAGATGTTCCGTGCCCGGGACGAGGCGGTCAAGGCCGCGAGCGACTCTAAGGCCGACATGCTCGAGACGGCTAAGGTCACGAAGGCCGACATGCTGGAGACTGCTAAGACCACGAAGACGTCCACCGAGTCCTCCATGCTCACGACCCGCGATGAAGTGCTTAAGCAGCTAAAGGCCACGCAGAAGGAAGTCGAGGACTCCATCACCAAGAAGATAGATGCGGACAAGGAGAACACGGAGAAGATCAAGCAGATCATGAAGACGATGAACGAGCTCATCAAGGCGTGATCCCCATGGACTTCGAGAAGTATATCGGCAAGGAAAAGCCGCTCCTGG
>NZ_DATJPM010000094.1 GCF_035506375.1 Methanocella sp. | reverse complement strand
GCGAAGAAGAAGCTGCCGAAGCTGAATGTCAAGAAGTGCGATGTCTCGAAGGAGCCGGAGCGCGAAGCGCTCTTTGATTGGGCAGTATCCAATTTCAAGGACCTGAACATCTTAGTGAACAACGCTGGCATCCAGCGCATGATCGACTTCAAGAAGGGTACGGCGGACCTGCTGAATCACCGGGCGGAGGATGGAGAAGATGAGATAGAAGTGAACTTCCGGGCGCCGGTATATTTAACCGCTTTATGTGTACCGCACCTGTTAAAGCAGAAAGAGGCGGCGGTCGTGAACGTCTCGTCGGGACTAGCGTTCTATCCGATGCCTGCGATGCCGGTGTATTGTGCCACCAAGGCTGCCATGCATTCCTTTAGCCTGACACTCAGACAGCAACTGGAAGGTACGCCTGTCAAGGTGTTCGAACTTATACCGCCTATGGTTGATACGAATCTGGATAAGGGCGCCAGGAAAGCAAGGGGCCAGACGTACTTTGGCATCACGACCGCTGAGCTTGTGAAGCCTGCCATGAAAGCATTCGAGAACGACGAGTATGAGATCCGCGTACAGGACCCGAACTTGGCCAACCGCATGGGGCACAGGTAAGCTATTTTTATTCTTTTTGTTAACCACTGAAACTGTTTATAATAAAGAGTCTACTTTCAAAAGGTATTTGGTCGCATTTCGCCAAATGTCATGATTTAGCTCTTCTTCCCTTATAAAAATTTAATATCTTTATTATACCGATTAGGATAGCATAGCCCACTGCCGCATATGCCATCATTTCCAATACGGCCGTCGTCCCATTCGCCAAGTTATTAACATACGTCGGGGGCGGGCCTTGGGGAGGGATAGCAGCGTCTTGGTAGTGCATCATGAATGAAACAGTCATGGCAAACATAGTCGCCAATAGTGCCATCCACCAGGAATTCTTTGGGTGTACAAAGCGGTAGGTTAAAGGAAGAATCGCTACTGCTGATAGGGGATATATGACGAACATGGATGTCATGTTTATAAGGGGAAGCATGGGGCCGGGGTATTCCTGCGAGGCCTCCCACAATAGCCACAGCACGATTATTACTGGTGGAAGACCGTACGCGATATACCTATACTTAATCTTAAGGCGGGCCTCAACGTATTGCAGAGGCAGGGCGTATAATGCGGCGAATCCCCCGATTACCAATGATATAGCCAGGAAAAATGGAAATAACACCAAATTATTTAAAAAGATCTGCAAACCATCCATACATAATACCCCCCTAAGCGTTTAATATTATAATTATATGCTATAAACCGGTTATAATTCTTCCGGTTTCTCCAGAAAGGCTAAAGCCTGTATACGACCATTCTTCTTAGTCGTGTCACCATGAAGAAGTACGATAAGTTCATTAAGAAGGCGCTCAAACTCGGCGCCACCGATGCGAAGATCATCAAGCCGGACAGCGTCGTTACCTCGGCCTGGGTCCGCTGGAAGTGCCGCTACGGCTGCGACGGCTATAACAGCAGCCTCTGCTGCCCGCCGAACACCCCGGATACTTATGATATTTGGTGTAGTACCAAAATTTGTTAATATATTATTACATTGCGATACATAGCCAATGGATAATAAGTCGACGTGATAGGAGCACAGTGCTTGAATTCAAAATTTTATCAAATATATTGCCATTGTTATGGATTAAGCTATTAATACTAAATTTTTGGGGTATACCCAAACTTTATATTCATGGATTGAGTAGTTACCAATTGGAGCGGTACAGTTCCGCTTTAGTGATAATATATGGCACATATACATCTCGAAGACGGAGCATTTTCAATACAATGGATAATAATCTGGTTTATCATCGCGATAGTGGTCCTGGCTTTATGTGTATTCTGGGTTACCCGGATAAAAAAAATAGATAATAGGACAATAACGGTGGCGGCGATGTGTACGGCCGCATCATTTGCGATATTCCAGGTAAACCTGCCCCTGTTCGGCGGCGTCCACATGAACCTGACCTCGCTCACCGGCATACTCGTAGGGCCGGCGATTGGCGGTATCATCGTGCTCATCGTGAACATCCTATCGGCCGCCATCGGCCACGGAGGATGGGGCATGATAGGCGCCAACTTCCTGGTCAACATGGCCGAGGTCACGACCGCCTACGGGGTATATAAGGCGATGGAAAAGATCGGTGCGGATACTTTCTCGAAGGCCGCCGTCGGCACTTTAGTCGGGCTTTTCGTGGGTAACGTGATCATGGTGGCTATAATCCTCATATCGGGCATCCAGGGCGTAAACCAGACCATGACGGACACGCTCTATGGGTTGTCGCTGCTCGTCGCCGTGAACATGGGCGTCGCGATTATCGAATCCGTCGTCACGGGGTACGTGGTATCGTATATTCAAAGGGTCAGGCCGGACATGCTCCAGGAGGTGGCCCCCGTTGCCACAACAACAAAGCAATAAGACAGGGATAGTCATATTCGCGGCCCTGATAGTCATAGTCCTTGCCGTGTGCCTCTACGCCTATGTGAAGACGGGCGATCAGGACCTGGAAACCAGGTTCGCCAGCGCCGTGGGTTTGCCCGCCCCATCCGATGACGGCAATAACTTTAGCATATTCGGCTTCGATGTGGAAGGCAACAACTTATCCTACATCGTTATACTGGCCTTGCTGCTTGTCATTGCCGGAGCCTTATACGTAAAATATGGGAAATAAGCAATACAAGTTTAATTTTTTAATGAAAAAGGCTAGTAAAAAGTGACAGTTTTTAGAGCTTACGCTCATTTTTTACATGTGCATTGGGCAGGCGGCTTTCCGCAAGATCCACAAACATTTCCTTTCATTTCCCCGCCACAGGCGGAGCAATGCTGATGAGACTTTTCTCCTTCATGTGTTGGCAAATTAATAACCTCGAAGAAAAATATAAAATTCAATTATATATAATTATAACATAATAAAAGCGATTAATGACCATGCACCTAATAAATCCAGTTACAATCACATTTATAAGAACAAGCTTTGTAATAATAGAGTAGATTTTCCATGCAGATTACCAAGTATAGGTTACATGACATTACCCATAAAGGCAATACGCCCCTGGCAGTAGGCGTTGCCTGGAGCATCTTCGGCATCACGCTCTGCCCATGCCCCATGTGCCTGCTCGGATCGTTGAGCATGTTAACCCTGGGAATGGCAGACAAGTTTGGATTAATTCGATATATAAAACAGAATTCAAAAGACCATCACGAGAATTGCGATAATTGCAATACGACAGGGCAACAATGAAGCTCTTAATGGTCGTGCCATCATGAAGAAATACGATAAGTACATCAAAAAAGCGCTTAAGCTCGGCGCCACCGATGCGAAGATCATCAAGCCGGACAGCGTCGTTACCTCGGCCTGGGTCCGCTGGAAGTGCCGCTACGGCTGCGACGGCTATAACAGCAGCCTCTGCTGCCCGCCGAACACGCCGAATTATAAGGAAACTAGGGAATTGCTGGACAGCTATCAGAATGCGCTCCTGTTACACGTTAAAAGCGATTTCGAGCATAGAAAGGACATGACAGATATCGCGGCGACCCTTGAGAGAGATATATTCCTGGACGGCTACCACAAGGCATTCGCCCTGGGCTGCGGACCTTGTAATCTCTGCGGCGAGTGCTCACTGAACGTTTGCCGGCATCCCGAGAAGGCCCGGCCGTCGATGGAAAGCTGCGGCATCGACGTCTTCAGCACTGCGCGGAACAACGGGTTCTTCATCGAGGTGCTGAAGGACACGTCCTGCCAGATGAACCGCTATTCGCTGGTCCTTATAGAATAAATATTTCGGGCCAATTTTTATCTTTTACATACTGTGCAGAATTTGTCGATTTAAGTTCACGGAGTTTACGAAGGACACTATTTCTCACCACGAATGCACCATGGCACAATGGCCCACAATGTCTTTTTTTAAGTGTAAGAGCACGAAGATACAAAGCCCGCTTTTTAGGGTTTGAGGCACAAAGGTTCCAAAGGCGATATGATAAAAAGTGCTCATATGTTCATTCCTATGTGCCATTGTATCCTTTGAGCCTTAATCGCTAATGAACCGTGCTTTGGGTCCTTTGTACCTTACATTTAAAAGAAACTTTGTGAAACATTGTGCCATCGTGCCTTCGTGGTGAGAAATAGTGTCCTTCGTAACTTACGAAGCTTAAAATTCGAGAGTTATTCAGCGAAACATCTTTTACATAAAAATCGTTCATTCAGATTTTAGCAACTTAAATAAGTACTAAAAGATTAAAACAGCTTTTTCACGGGGTATGGAGAAAAAAGATTATAGTATAGGATTACGTTATAAACCTTGTTCATTATGACGGTGCCGGAACAGGGGAAGGATAGTCTCCACCCTAAATATGTCGAAAAGCTAGTCGAAGCCAGGCTATATGCCATCAATGAAAAAAAACACAACGACGGGGCTATCATCACTTTCTTCTGCCCCCGCTGCTCGCATAATAACACGGTCATGAAGCCGCTGTTCTTCCACACGCTTAGCCTGGACAGCTTCCTGCACACCGTCTCAGGATACCGTTTTGAGACACATACCTGCGTCTGCGGCAACAAATTGAACTATAAGAATATCGTGATCGCCCAGTACAGCCACTTTTTCCCCGACGTGGGCCTGGACCTCGAGGCCGAGGTCACGGCGGACAGCGAGTTCGTCGCCTTCTACCGGATGGACATGCACGGCACGCGTGAGGCCCTGCAAAACATCATTGACTTCCGCTACATGTACGACGCTTTTGGCCACGTGTTCAGCGTCCGGGAGACCTGGAAGCGCATGCTCAGCACGGTAAAAGAAACAAAGAGCATCCAGGTCTACAACATCGAGAAGGGCTACGTCATCGCGGCCTTACCTGGCGATACTCCCCACGCTAACGTCTCGACCAGGGAAATCGTCGGCCCGAGCTGGCCGGGCAGCAGTGCCGTGGTCATTAAGCTAATCGAGATAGATAACGAGAAAGAGCAGTTTAAGGACTCCTTCAAGGAATGGATGCCCGAGTTCGTGGAAGACATTCGCGGGGGACGCATCGACGCCTCGGCCGTCATCGACTCCCAGATGGTCAAAAAGCTGGTCGAGAGCACGCTCAAGCGCGAGGACATCGACTATACCATCAAGGAAGACACCTGCCGCATAACGAAAAAGCCCTTTACCGCCACATTTTCATTTAAGGATATCATCCGCTCCGCCGCTTACCGGGGTAAGACTCTGCAGGAGGCCATCGATGAGAAGCTGGATATCGCCGTCAACCGTGTTTACTCTGCCGAGTCGCTATTGAAGGTATTACGCCGGGACCTGCCGGCATACGATTTCGCCCTCGACGGCGACATGCTCGAAATCATCAACCCCCGCACGGGGGAGTCACAAAAGATTGACCCATATGCCCAGATACCGAAGGGCGGGGCGAGGAGCCTGGTATCGGAGTTGCAGGATTCGCTGAGCAAGAACGAGAAGTTCCAGCCGGTATGTAAATGCGGCCGCCAGGCGTTCATCCTCAAGTCCATAGAGCCGTCCTCGTGGCTGAAGTCCACGCCGGGCG
This sequence comes from Methanocella sp., assembly GCF_035506375.1. Taxonomy (NCBI): domain Archaea; kingdom Methanobacteriati; phylum Methanobacteriota; class Methanomicrobia; order Methanocellales; family Methanocellaceae; genus Methanocella; species Methanocella sp. Next base: position 23,576 of record NZ_DATJPM010000094.1, on the reverse strand, counting down.
CCTTTGACCTGGTCTACGAGGAGCGGGAGAACGCAATTGTCGTCTACTCGACGGCGTGCGGCGAGCACGTGAACCCCGTCCGGAAGACCGACCTGGCAGAATGGCTCGCGGAGCGCAAGGACCTGGACGACGCTTTCGAGCAGGAGCTGGACAGCCTGCGCATAAACGTCGAGGCGCACGCCGGCAAGTTTGGAAACGACATCATCCTGGGCGCCTTAAGCAACAACGCCTGCGACATCATGGTACATCCGGCCTTCGTGAAGGGCCTGCTGGACGCGATGAAGCTGAACCTTGGCGACCGCGTGATCGCCTATGCGCCGCTCAAAGAGCTCGTGCTCATCTATCGCGAGGACTCGGATATCAATAGCCTCAACGCCGCTGTCGTGCAGCTTCAGGATATAGCGGCGTCCAAGGAATTGAGGCAGACGATGCTCGACTATGCGGCCGTTTTTGACCTGACCGAAGCCCATGGCATCTTCAACATCATCGACCTGCCCGATAAGCAGCCGGAAGTAGAGGATTATCCGATTGAAGAATTACCGCCGCAGGAGATCGACGAGAGCGGTGACTCACAGCCCGGGCAGGGGCATTACGACATCTCGGATGAAAAGCCATCGCCTTAGGTAAAGTCCTTTGCCATATTTTCGACTTTCGTACAGCCCGTGGGTTTTTCAACACGAAAGCACGAAAGACTATTTTATCCCACGTAAGGGCACTAAAATCACTAAGGCCCATGCCTGGCGCTTAAAACACGAAACAACCTCTCCAATGGCACTCAAGCGCTAAAGGATTGAAACACGAGAACGGCATGACTTTAATAGTTATGCTTTCCCTCGTGTTTCATTCTACTAGGGATGTTCGAGCCTTAGAGAGGTTGTTTAGTGTTTTAACGCTAAAGCATGTACCTTAGTGAGGTTCGTGCCCCTTACGTGGGGTATAAAATAATTCGTGTTTTCGTGTTGAAAAAAACCGAACAAATCAGCGAACGAAAACAAACAAAGGACAAACGATTATAAAACAAACACGGAACCACTGGCCTTTATGGAGAAATCCATACCAACAAGGCATACATCGAAGGAAAGAAGATCAAACAACAAAAAAACGGAGAAGAAATAATAATTACCAATTGTCCCAGGAAACGCACATATGGAAAATCGTCTAATGCTTGCCTCTTCCTTCAGTCGATACCTTTATATGCCCAAACCGTGTTATATGGTAGCATATATCTCTATGAGGAAGCGATATGGAGTACTGGCAGCCGAAGATCGAGACGATGAATCGAAAACAGCTAGAAGAGCTGCAATTGAAGAGGCTAAAAAAGTCAGCCAATAGCGTCTACAAAAACGTGCCGTTCTATAAAAAGAAGTTCGACGAGGCAGGGGTCAAGCCATCCGATATAAGATCCGCCGAAGACGTACGAAAGCTGCCATTCACGAAGAAGACGGACCTGCGGGACAATTACCCGTTCGGGCTGTTCGCCGTGCCTCGAAGTAAGGTAAACCGCATCCACGCGTCGTCGGGCACAAGCGGCAAGTCGACCGTCGTCGGCTATACGCAGAAGGACCTCAAAATCTGGGCCGAACTTATGGCCAGGTGCTTCTACATGGCCGGCGTCCGGCCGGGAGACGTGTTCCAGAATGCGGCCAACTACGGATTATTCACAGGGGGCCTGGGTATTCATGCCGGTGCCGAGAGACTGGGATGCACTGTCGTCCCGAGCGGTACCGGCAGTACCCAGAAACAGATCGAGATGATACAGGACTTCGGCGTCACCGCTTTCCATGCGACGCCATCCTACGCGCTCTACATCGCGGAGACCGCGAAAAAGATGGGCATCGAGCCCGGCACGCTGCCCATAAAAATAGGGCTTTTCGGTGCCGAGCCGTGGTCCGTCAACACGAGGAAGGAGCTGGAAAAGGCTTTTGGGATTAAGGCTTACGACTCCTACGGCCTGTCGGAGATGATGGGCCCCGGCGTCGCCTTCGAATGCAAGGAGCAGGACGGCCTTCACGTCTGGGAGGACGCCTTTATACTGGAAGTCCTCGATAAGCGGGGCGAGCCGTGTGACCCAGAGGAAAAGGGCGAGCTGACGCTTACCACACTCTGCAAGGAAGCGATGCCCCTTATACGCTACCGCACGGGCGATATCACGAAGCTCATGGACGGCGAGTGCGAATGCGGCCGCACGGCCCGTAAAATAACGAAATTTTACGGCCGCGCCGACGACATGCTCATAATAAGAGGGCTCAATGTGTTCCCCAGCCAGATCGAGCACGTGCTCATGGACATGCCCGAGGTGGGCGAGTACTTCCAGGTCGTGCTGGAGAGGGTCAACCACCTGGACGAAATGACCGTCAAGGTCGAAATGAGCGACAGGGCTTTCTCGGGCGAGCTAGGGGATCTGAAAAAGGTCACTGGCATCGTCACGAAAAAGCTTAAGGAACAGCTAAACCTGCGGACTAACGTGGTGCTCGTGGATAAGGGCAGCCTGCCCCGGGTCGAGGGCAAGAGTAAGAAAGTCATCGACTTGAGGACGAGCATTTAATATATATTGCGGGCGATAAATCGTTTATTGATAATATAAAAGTCCATCGCAGTACGGACAGGGATGTTACAGCCCATAAATATCGCTCAACGTGCATAATATAGTGAGGTAAAATAATGCCCATGCTTGATTATTGGAACTCTCGCATCGAGAGAGCGCCTCTGGAAGAGCTGCAGGAGATCCAGGAAAGGAAGCTCCGCCAGCTCGTCGATAACGTTTACAGGTCGTCGGTATTTTATCGCAATCGCTTTAAGGAAGCGGGCGTAAAGCCCGAGCATATTAAGACCCTGGATGACATCACAAAGCTTCCCTTCACCTACAAGAAGGACCTCCGGGACAATTACCCGACCGGCATGTTTTGCGTTCCCCTGAATCAGGTGGTGCGGTTCCACGTCTCGTCGGGCACGACGGGCAAGCCAACGGTGGTCGGCTACACCCGGGGCGACGTGGACTGCTGGACGACGTCGCTGGCCCGGTCCCTGACGGCCTGCGGCCTGGGTCGCGGAGACATCATCCAGAACAGCTACGGGTACGGTCTGTTCACGGGCGGCTTAGGCCTGCACTATGGGGCCGAGGAGATCGGCGCGAGTGTCATCCCCATGGGCGTAGGCAATACGGAACGCCAGATAGAGCTCATGAGGGACCTCAATGCGACGGCCATTTCCTGCACGCCATCGTACCTGTTACATATGAACGAGGTGGCCAGAAAAATGGGCATCAGCATTAAGGACGATACCTGCCTGAAGGCCGCGATCCTCGGGGCTGAGCCCTGGTCGCTGGAAACGCGCAAGCGCATTGAGACGAGCATGGGCATCAAGGCCTACGATATCTACGGCACGTCGGAGCTGTCCGGGCCCCTGTTCACCGAGTGCGAGGAGCAGGACGGCATCCACGTCTGGGCGGACCACTTTTTATTGGAGGTCATCGATAAGAATGGCGACCCGGTCAAGGAAGGCCAGAAGGGCGAGCTCGTGGTCACGACGCTGTCCAAGGAGGCGCTGCCGCTGATACGCTATAAGATCGGCGACATCACGATCCTGAATAATAGGGAGTGTGTCTGCGGCCGTACACACCCGAGGATCATGCGCATCCTGGGCCGCGCCGACGACATGCTCATCATCCGCGGCATCAACGTGTTCCCCAGCCAGATCGAGTCGGTCCTGATGACCATCCCGGAGGTCGGGGAGCACTTCCAGATCATCGCCGAGCGGAAGGGCGAGCTGGACGATCTTACGGTCCGCGTCGAGGTCACCAGGGCCGCCTTCAGCGATAAGCTGGCCGACCTGATGAACCTGGAGAAGAAGATCCAGTACGAGCTCAAGAAGGTCCTGCAGCTGCAGACGAACGTGGAGCTGGTCGAGACGGGAACGCTGCCCCGGTCCCAGGGCAAGTCGCAGAAGGTCGTCGACAGGAGAAAGATTTAAGAGATTGCATTTCGGAGGATTGTTTATGAGTGGCACGATCAAGCAGATATCGCTGTTCGCTGAGAATAAGCCGGGCCGGCTTTCGAAGATAGCCGAGTCGTTGTCGAAGGCTAAGATCAATATCAGGGCTTTTACCATCGCCGAGGCGGGCGATTTCGGGGTGATCCGCATGGTCGTGGACGACCCGGATAAGGCCTATAAGACGCTGCAGGGGCAGGGCTTCGCGGTTTCGGAGACGGAGGTCATCGGCGTCGAGATGAAGGACGTGCCGGGCGGCCTCGCGGATATCGCCAACACGCTGGGCAAGAATAACGTGAACATCGACTACGCGTACGCCTTTGTCACCACGTCGAACCTCGCGCTGCTGATAATTCGCGTCGATAACGTGAAAGCGGCGCTGAAGGTCCTGAAAGCGGCGAAGATCCGGATCGTGGACGATAAGGAAGTCAGCAGGATATAAAATTTTAAAAAACGTTTATACTATTTTTATCGACATCGGCTTGGCGATTATTTCCCTTACCTCGAGCTGGTCGAAAGTTTCAGACTTTGCCGGCTTTATTACCAGCGCCGTGTCCACGCCCTTTTTTGTGCCGCCGAGGGCGATCACATCGTTCGTATCACCCTCATCGAGATAAGCGGCGATGATGCCCAGCTCGACGGCGACCTTAAAGCCTTCTCCCATGCGCCGGTAGGCGGTCTTCATCTCCGGAGAGTACGTATAGGGTATATCCTTGTAAAAGACCACGCGGGTGCCGTTACTCCGGAGCTGCGCCAGGATTTCGCTGGAGAAGATGTTCGGGTCAGTGCCCACGATGGTCAGGCTGATCCCGGTATTCTTAAATAAGTTGTAGGCTTTTTGGGCGGTCTGGCCGCTTTTCGAGGGGACCAGGACTCGCTTGATGTGATATTTAGAGGCCCAGTCTCGTACTGTCTTTAGTGTCGTATTCGTATTGCGTTCGCCGGGAGCTGTAAAATAATAGATTATTTCCTTTTTCATAAGTACCCCCGAATAATATATTAGTATGGATTTACCATTAAGCTATTGTTTCCACGCCTTGAGACTGAAGAGAATTTATTATTATTTTCTCTGGTCTATGAGGCGCTTCGTCTTTTTCTCCTGCCGCGGCAGCGTCCCGGTGGGCACGAAGACCAGCTCGGGCTTGAGTCCCATCAGTGTAGATGTCAGCTCTTTTAGCATATCGTCCCGTATCTGGAGAAGCTCCTTTGTGGTGCCGGTTGCTTCTACCTTTATCTGTAAATGGTCCATGGAGCCGAACTCGTTGCGGAAGGCGTATGCGTACCACTCGGGGCCGACCTGAGGGTACTTCATGAGCACCGACTCGATCTGGCCGGGGAACACGTTTACGCCCCGCACGATGACCATGTCGTCCGTACGGCCGCTCACCCGGTCGATGAGCCGGTGCGTCCGGCCGCAAGAGCAATAGCCTAACATCCGGCTCAGGTCCCGGGTCCGGTAGCGCAACAGGGGCATGCCTTCCTTCGTCAGCGTGGTGAGCACGATCTCGCCGCGCTCTCCTTCGGCGCAGGGCTCGCCCTTCGCGTCGATGATCTCCAGGATGAAGTTGTCTTCCCAGATGTGTATCCCTTCGTGCTTCGGGCAGTCCAGGCCGATGCCCGGCCCGAACATCTCGGTCATGCCATAAATATCGAAGGCCTCGAACCCGAATATGCCCTCGATCTTATCCCGCATGCCGTCGGACCAGTGCTCAGCGCCGAAGATGCCCACACGGAGGCCCAGGCTCCTTGGGTCGATGCCCATTTCTTTACAGACTTCGGCCAGCCTGAGCGAGTAGGTGACCGTGCCGCCCAGAACCGTCGTCCCGAAGTCCTGCATCATATTGATCTGTTTCTTTGTGTCGCCCGGGCCCATCGGTATGACCATGCAGCCCAGCTCTTCGCCGCCATAATGAAAGCCCAGGCCGCCGGTGAATAGCCCGTATCCGGGCGTTACCTGGAAAACGTCATTCTTTGTGACACCCGCCATTTCAAGACAGCGCGCGAACATTTTCGCCCATGTACGAATATCGTTCTTCGTATAGAACACGACGGTCGGCTTGCCCGTAGTGCCCGAAGACGCGTGCATGCGCACGATCTCATTGCGAGGGACCGACAGGAGGCCATAAGGATAATTATCCCGGAAATCGGTCTTCTCTGTGAACGGGAGCTTGTGAATATCCTCGATGCCCTTGATATCCCCGGGCTTCAGGCCCATAGCGTCGAACTTTTTCTTATAAAAAGCGTTATTATCATAGACCTTCTTCACGACTGCCCGGAGCCGCTTGCCCTGGAGCTCTTCAAGCTCCTTCCGTGGCATATGGAGGATATCGCTCATGGTGCTGCCACTATTAGCGTTGTCGTAAAATGAAGATTTTGCGTTCATTTTTGGGCTCCTACGTACAAAGATATACATAGGTGTATGCGGTAATATTAAAACCTTTCGTGCATAGACGATGGTCGCATTTAAAAAATATAACCGCGATATGTCGAAGGGATCTTCTCATTTAATAATTGTCCAGACGCGGCAGTTGAATGAAAACAGTGTATTCGACAGGCCCGATTTGCTCGCGAGTAATTATTGCGGCTATTCAGGTAAACGTTAAATATCCAGGAAGATACCCTGTACTATGAAACCGGCCCTGCTCGTCATAGATGTTCAGAAAGAATTTTTTAAAAGCAGCCCCTTAACTGCTCAATCGCTAGACAACGCCATCGAATACATAAATGCCGCCATCGCCTTATTCCGTAGTAAAGGCCTGCCGGTAATCTGTATACAGCATGAAGATGCGGAATCGAACCTGGTCCCGGGCACAGAGGGCTTTAGCTTGCCGGACAGCCTGAATATACTTAGCTCGGACGTCCACATCGTTAAAAATTATAGTAACGGCTTTAACAAGACCTTTCTCGCCGAAATATTGCGAGGACAGGGCATCGATACGGTTATTATCACCGGGTACTGCGCCGAGTACTGCGTCTTATCCACGTATCGTGGCGCCCTGGATCTAGACTTTACGCCCATCCTGCTCCATAATTCTCTCGCCAGCGGTAAGCTGGAAAATATTAAATTCGTTGAAGACGTGAATGACGTAATCTCTTATACGGCTTTGAAGAAGGTCTTAGAATAGGCCCGGATGACCGGCCCTGCCAGGTTATTTTCAGTTGAGAAATAATAGAATCAGAAAAGCGGTCGCCCGGTTTACGGATATCGAACGCCAGGACATTATCGTTAGATAAAAAGAAGGATGGATGCGAGATTAGAAGCCCGCATCATTAATAATATTTGCTGTGTTGAATATGCTCTTTTAAGTCTCAGAGTGTACGGAGGCACTATTTTCACCACAAAGGCACGAAGAGCACGGAGGCCCACAAAGACTTTTTTATAATTAAGATACAAATGACACAGAGCCGCTTTTTGAATTTATAATATATAAAGGCACGATGGCAAAAAGTGCTCTTGTTCATTCCACTGTGCCCTTGTATCCTTCGTGCCCTGATCGCCGATGAACCGGCTTTGTGTACTTTGTAACTTAATCTAAAAAGAAAACTTTGTGAGCCTCCGTGCTCTTCGTGCCTTTGTGGTGAAAAATAGTGCCCTCCGTGCCCTTATGAAGCTTAAAATACGGGAGTAATTCAACACAGCAATGATATTTAAGTTTCGCGCCCGAGCTCGAACGCCTTGAGGTTCACGGCCACCGTCTTCGGCGGCACGGACTTCGCGATGACGTCCTTCAGCGTCTCCGTGCTGATGGGCAGGTACTTCGACACGGCACCGATCATGACGACGTTGAGCGCCTGCGCGGCGCCCGCCTTTTTCGCCAGCGCCGTATAGTCCTCCATCCGGACTTCGGCGCACAGGCCCTTCATCGTATCCCGGATGACCTCTAATTCAGGATATGGGACCTTGCCCAGGTTCACGGTCACGGGCACGATCTTTTCGCTGTTAATGATGGCCGTGCCCTTCGGGTTGAGGTACTTCGCGAACCGCAGCGCCTCGAGGGGCTCCATGCTCATCAGGCAGTCGGCGCCTCCCGCCGGAATGAGGCTCCCGTACTTGCAGCCGATGCGGACGTGATTTTCTACGGCGCCGCCGCGCTGGGCCATGCCGTGGGTCTCCGCCGCGCGGACGGGCAGGCCTTCCTGGACGGCGGCTTTACCGATAATGTCCGAGGCGAGGATGACGCCCTGGCCGCCGACGCCGACAATGAGTAGATCGAACTTATCCATGCTTAAACCCCCTTCGCCTTGATGGCGCCGAACTGGCATACCTGCGTGCACATGGAACAGCCGGCACAGGTATCGTTGATGAACGCCTTGCCGTTCCGTACCTCCATGGCCGGGCAGCCGAACTTGACACAGCGCTTGCAGCCTTCGCACAGGTCCTCCACGACCTCGTACTGATGCCGGCGGATGCCCATCCGTTTTGCCGTAATGACGCACGGCTGGCGGGCGATTATGACTTTAACGCCGTCCGTATTATAGGCTTTCTTAAAGGCGGCCTTTGCGATCTCAATGTCGAATGGGTCGATCACCTGCAGTGACGGAACGCCACAGGCCTTCACGACGGACTCCAGGGATATTTCCGTCGACGGCTCCCCGAGGATCGTCTCGCCGGTCGCCGGGTGAGGCTGGTGGCCCGTCATGCCCGTGGTCCGGTTATCAAGAATAACGACGGTGATATCGGCCTTATTATAGACGGCGTTGATGAGGCCGGGAATGCCCGTGTGCAGGAACGTCGAATCGCCGATAGTGCAGGCGACCTTATTCTTAACGCCGGAAAAGCTAAGGCCTGAGGCGATAGTGATGCTCGCGCCCATGCAGAGGCACGTATCTACGGCGGCGAGCTGCGTGCCCAGGGTGTAGCAGCCGATGTCGCTGGCGAAGATGGCGTCGTCCTTGAAGACGCTCTTCAGGGCGTAGAACGTCGCCCGGTGCGGGCATCCGGCGCACATGGCAGGCGGCCGGGCGGGCAGCTCGAAGTCTAATTTAACGTCCCGGTCCTGCAGCAGCGGCTTTCCGGCGACTTTTCTTATCATATTCGATACGAGGAGCGTGTCGAACTCGCCCTCGTGGGGCACGTCGCCCGTCATCTTGCCGAGCACGGTATCGGCGTACATCCGGGCCTGCTCCTCCAGGAAGGGCGTTAATTCCTCGATGACGAGAATACGCTCGACGCTGCCGGCTAATTTTTTAATTAGTTCGGGGTCGACGGGGTAAGCTCCGATCTTAAGGTAGGAGACGGGGGTGCCTAAGGTCTCCATGGCCTCTTCTACATATGTGCTGGCCACACCGGAAGCTATGATGCCCAGCTTTGCGCCCTTCTTTATTTCAAGACGGTTCCATGGCGACTCCGCGAGCTCTTTTCGCATCGCGTCCTGTTTGGCGTTCAGCTTTTTAAGGAGTACCCGGGTATGCTTCGGCAGCACGACGAAGCGCTCGGCATCCTTCCTGAACTCGATGCTCTTCTCGCGGCCGGCGATCTCGTGGACTTCGATGTCCGACTTCGCGTGGGAGATCCGGGTCGTTGGCCGCAGCAGCACGGGTATCTGGTGCTTCTCCGAGAAGGCGTAGGCGTAGGCGATCATGTCCTTGGCCTCCTGGGGAGACTGGGGGTCTAAGCAAGGGATTTTTGCGAACTTAGAGTAAACGCGGCTGTCCTGCTCGTTCTGCGACGAGTGGCAGGCCGGGTCGTCCGCAGAAATTATGATCAAGCCTCCCACGACGCCAGTGTGCGACAGGGTCATGAACGGGTCCGCCGCGACGTTAAGGCCGACGTGCTTCATCGTACACACGGACCTGGCGCCCGCCCAGGACGCGCCGATGGCCACCTCGAGAGCGACCTTCTCGTTCACGGACCATTCGATATGAAAACGGTCTCTGGCCGACGGGGCCAGCGTCATGAGGATCTCGGAGGACGGCGTGCCGGGATAGCCCGTGGCGACGTCGACGCTGCTTTCCAGCAGTCCCCGGGCAATGGCATCATTACCCAGCATAAACTCTTTACTCATATGGCACCTTCTTCGTTGATAACTTAGAATTATACTATATAAACTTAAAGGGACGGCAGGTTGAATATCGCTGCCCCTGCAAACCTTTAACCGGAATATATTTAAAAGTACCCGTAAACTCTACTAATCTGATGGCTATTCCGAACGACATATTATCGGTGCTGCACATGGTGGCGACGCTGCTTGGCTCGATACTGCTGATCTTGCTCGCCGTCTCCCTTATCATAGTCATCATCGCGACCATCCTTCTGATCTATTCGCTAAAGACTGGCGATGTCCTTTTTCCCAACCAGCTTATCCTGGGCATCATATTTTTCGAGGGCCCCATCAAGGCGATCATGCGCCTTTTTGGCGTGGACGACTCGATCATCGACCGGCTCAGTATCGACATGCAGAATAAGGCTATGTGGTCCCCGTTCAGCAAGATACCCTGCGATAAGCGGGCGATCTTTATCCCTCAGTGCCTGCGCTCCGTCGACTGCCCGGCCCGGCTATCGCCGGAAGGCATCGTGTGCAAGGACTGCGGCCAGTGCCAGATCACCACTGCGAAAAAAGAGGCGGAAAGGCTGGGATATATGTTTTTCGTCGTCCCGGGCTCCAGCTTCATCGTCCGAATGATAAGGAAATACCGTCCGGAAGGCATCATCGGCGTCGGCTGTTTATGCGAGGTCAAGGAGGGCCTGGACCTGATGCATAAGCATAAGATACCGTCCGTCGGCGTCGTACTCGATAAGTCCGGGTGCGTGAGTACCGTGCTTGACTGGGATAAGCTCTTTGAGGTCATGCATGCGGGCGAATCGACGAGTAAGCCCTGAGTAGATGAGCCGGGGATTTCTAAGCAGAGCGGGCCTCGGGTATAAACTTTTAATTATTGTGCTCGGTGCAGTGGCAAACCTTTTAATGTTCATGCGCCAATATTTTATCAGCGTAAGGTGTCCATCATGGTCTTAGGAGTCATTCTCGGCGCCGTCTTCGGCGCGATCATCGGCTACATCATCGGATGGCTGTTAGGGTTTTTCCCGAATTTCAGCGCGGCGCTTATCAGCGGCCTGCAGGCTTTCGGCGTGCCCATGGGTGCCATGGGCGGCCTGGCACCGTTCCTGGCGGCCATCGGCTTCATTTTAGGCTTGCTGGGCGGCATCCTGAACATGATCATGAAAAGGTAGCTTAAAAAATTTCCAGTATTTGCTTTAACTTTTTAATCGCCTCGATGTCCTCAGGGCTGCCGCATTTCCTTACGAGGGCCTCGCATTCCCGTATCTTATCGATGCCCTCGCTGCCCCTATAGAACCGCAGGCGGGTGCCCACTATGGTGGCCTCGATCACGGCGGCGAAGGCCCTGTTAAAGGCGGGAAGCGTACACCTGGCTACTTTTACCGAGACCGGCTCAAGGCTTACGACATCCTTGACCTGACATTTGAAAATGATCCAGCCGGCGGCGTCTTTCAGCCTCGGTGGTACCCTGTTTTCCTCGAAGCGGAAATATCCGGGCGGCAAGTCCTGAAAAGCAGAGATGACATAGACACGCGGGTCCGAAATAAAATTGGCCGCTAAAAAGCCCGTATCCGAGACGTTGCGGAACGTCGCCGTATCGGAGTACATCCGGATAAAATACATATTTCCCTTTCGGACTATGCCCATGGGCGCAGCGTTGGGAACGCCGTCCTTAGAGACCGTCGTGACGATGACCTCGGTGATACCTTCTTTCAGGATATCGTCGACGGTTGTCACGGGCTCACACCTTCATGCCGTTCAAAAGGGCGACGAATAGGCCGGCGATGACGATGTCGGCCGTGGAGCCCGGGTTGATCTTCTCGACATAAAGCCGGTGGGATAATTCCCTGAGCGTCATACGCCTTTCGAGCGCGTCTACGGCCAGGCCCTGCACGTAGACGGCCTTCTCCAGATCGTACTTCTTCGCGATGAACGTGTCCGGCTCCTCGGCCAGGAGTTCCAGGTACGAAAGAACAATGGCGTCGTTCATGGTGCCGGCCTTGCGCCGGCCTGCGATCTTTTCGGCCGCGATGAACGTGCGCCGGAACCCTTCAATCCATTCCCGTGCCACCAGGTCATTCTTCGCCGATATCTGCATGATGTCGTACATGGTGATGCCCCGGCGGCTCAGCTCTTCCAGCGAGCTTTCGCTGCCCACGTCGAGCTCCTTCTCGCCGGAGGCGAGGCCCTCCTTATCCTTCATGCGGACATCGACCATGGAAAAAGCCCGGTAGAAATCGACCGCGTCCTCGATGGTTGTCTCCTTTACGATCTCGATGGCGTTATCCCTTAAGAGGTCGACGGGCCCGCGCATGGCGGCTTTTATTAAGGGAAAGAGGAGAATGTAGGCGCCGAAATGCGTGTTGCCCCCGCCCTGCCAGAGCACGCTCTCGCCCGACGCCTCGAGAATAAGAGAGCCAATGCCGCCTTCATTGCAGGCTTTTTCCATGACCGGGTACACGCCCACCGCCGAAGCCAGGAAATCCTCGTATTTCGTGCCCACGTAGTCGTGGTCCCGGTCGATGTTACCTGGCTTGGGGGTGCCCGAGACCTCGAGAATCATGGATAGCACGGCACAGCGGGCAATATAGGAAGGGGTAAAATGGCTGGCCATAAATACCTATAATCAAGTGACGACTTTTTCCTTATCAATATTCCTGATGATCTCTTCCGACAGTTTCTTTTTTAGGGCCGTGTATTCCTTGTAGTCGAGCTTGTTCTCGGCCATGGAGTCCTCTCTTAAATAGCAGGGCTTATTGAACTTGCAGCACCAGACCATGCTGCCGAAGCACGTCGTGCTGCCCTTTTCCAGCTTCGTGCCCTCGCCGAATTTCAATTTTATTCTGGCGAACTTCTCCGGGCTGAGGTTGGCGCGGGCGAGCGCGCCGTGGACCGGGCACTCCTTGATGGGCGGACAGCACCACGTGAGCCCCCGAAGGTCGCCGCCGCGGCAGATGTGCGACGGGGCGTTGTACCAGCCGGTCTGCTTCTGCTGATCCCCTGTATACGAGACGAGGCCCTTGATGAGCTTCGGGTTCGCCATGGCGGCCCGGGCCACCGAGATCATGTCCGCGCCGGCCGAATACATGGCCTGCGCCGTCTCATAATTCGTAATAGAGTTATTGCCGATGATAAAGAGGCTCGTGGAATCCCGCAGCTTCTTTATGACGTTCAGGTTGGCGCCCTTCACGCCCATGGCGTCGACGTGGAGTATGTCCAGGCCGGCTTTTTCCAGGATTCGGGCCAGCTTAACGTCGTCCACGATACCCGAGCGCATTTTCAGCGATATCACGGCGCCAGTCTTTTTAACTTCCGATACCAGGCGGGCCAGGGCGATGCGGTCCTTGAGCATGGCTTCGCCGGCGTTAATTGCGCCCATCTCTTCCTGCCGGCAATGGCCGTTGATCTCCAGGATAGCGCCATATTTTTTTGCCAGCTCTGCCGCCCTGATGAAAGGCTCCGGAGACGTGGCACGCACGTTAATGCCGATGGCCACACCTTTACCCGAGACTTTCTTGAGCTCGGACTCGATGAGAGCGAAGATGTCGTCGGACACGAATTCCTTCCGTCCCCGCCTGACCATTTCCCGGGACGCGTCCATCGTGGCCTCGTCCAGGCTATAGCCGCCTAAAAAGTATAAGCCCGCATCCGGAAAATTGCCGAAGAAATCGCTGTCGGTAACACCGGCCATCGATGCCACGGCCACCGGGTTCTTAAAGGTTACATACCCAACTTTCAGGTCGAAGAGATCGGACATGGAAACACCAAATATGACTAAATTAATGTACAAAGTTAAAAAAGTAGTTTTTGGTCGAAGGGCCGAGGGGTTACTTCGCCACGGCCTCATAGTACATGTTGACCTGCGCCAGGAAAGAGAGGAGCGCTTTATTGAAGGCCTCGTTCTTTTCCAGGACGGGCGCATGGCCGCATCTCTCGATCAGGATGACCTCGGAGCCCGGGATGGATTCCATGAACTTATAGGCGTCATCGACGGGCAGTATAGTATCGTCCTTTCCCCAGATAATGAGCGTCCTGGCCTTGATGCCCCGGATGAGCCCGGGAAATGCCTCGTCGACCGTCGACAGGTACTTCGAGTTCTTCGACAGTGAAGCCCGGTATGCGGGGTCCCGCATGCGTGCCCACTCCTTGTCGATAAGCTCCTCGTCGAGCGCTTTTGTATCGTAAAGCATGTTCGCCATATAATTCTTAAGCATGCTCCTGCTGTTGAACATCCGGATGTAGAGAGGAGAGCCGAGCACGGTAAGCGTGCGGATGCCCTTGATCAGCGGAGAAAAGCCGTTCGCGTCGACGATGACCAGCCGGTCCACCCGGTCCGGGTACCTCGCAGCAAAGGCCGCGGCGATCTCGCCGCCCATGGACATGCCGGCGATAAAGCACTTATGGATCTTCAGCGTGTCGGCGAACTTTTTCAGGAATTCGACATAAAAGTCAAGGCCATACGACACGTCAGGCTTATCGGAACAGCCAAACCCGGGCAGGTCTGGCGCGTATATCGTGAAAAACTTCGATGCCTGCCGGATTGTCTTATCCCAGACGTCGTGGGAGAACGCCATGCCGTGCAATAGGATTAAAGGCTCGCACTTCCCTTCGACGCGATAGCTTACGTTAATGCCGTCAATGAGTATTGTCTCTTCCATACCCATTCACTACCCATCCCTTTTTAATGAAATGGTGTGCAGGCAAGGCATATATACATTCTTGTCTATAAAAATAGAATAAATTTGGCTTATCTCTAATTATTCGAGCCTGGCGACACGGGCCACCTCCCCGATACGGGCGATGACGGGGCTTTCCCAGGAAGGCGTGAAGGCGAAGGTAAATTCGGCCTCACTATGCCCGATAATGAACCCCAGCACGTTCTCCAGCGTGGCGTCCCGGGCCTCGCATTCGAGCTCGTCGATATTCTCGGATTGCCCGATGGGATAGGTTTCGCCCAGGGCATCGGGGTAGACACCGAAGGGCACCTTCACGTAAAAGACATTGTCATAGCCGGATCGATCAATACTCCTGCTCGTCGTGATGAGCGCCTTGCCCTTGACCTGGAGATTATTGAGCAGCTCATTATGCCTGTAGACCTCGGGCCGGCGGCAGGACTCCGGGCCCAGATAAAAGAACGTGGACTTGGTTGCCGGGTCGGATTTCTCGATGTAAGGCGAGTAGTCCATCATGCGCTTGAGGCCGGACAGCATCTTCGGGTGGCTCCGGCAGCGCCGCTCGACCAGCTCCATCAGGTCGCCGTCGGCGATGCTCTGCCTGATGAGCCGCAGCTCGGCGAACGTGGCGTAGAGATTGTGCTCTGCAAGAAGCCCCGTCCTCGTCTTTTCGTCCAGCTCCATCAGCTCTTTTACCGAGTAGCCCGAGCAGACCGGACAGCTGCACGGCAGATGCTGGAGCTGGCTAAGGTGATAGGTGCCATCGACGGTCATGTACCGGCCGTCCTTCGCGTACAATGCGTAGGCGGCAGAATCGAAGAGGTCGCAGCCCAGCGCTACGGCGAGCGCCAGCATCATGGGGTGGCCGGCGCCGAAGAGATGGACGGGCGCGGCGGGCCCCAGTCCCATCTTACTGCGTATGACCACGTCGACCAGGTCTCTATACCGGTATGCCTCCATCAGGGGCACGACCGCCCCCAGCGGATAGATATCAAAATCCATGGCGTAGACCCTGCGACCCGCCTCTTCCCTCAGGTCCGGGTAGGTCGAGCCCTGCACGGGGCCGGCGAGCATCATCTTGCCCGAGTATTCCCTGGCGACAGCGAGCCGCTCCAGCGTGATATCGAGCTCATCCCTTGCACGGCCGAACGGCACGTCGGGCGGAGTGGGTATGTCCAGCGGCACGCCGATATCGGTGCCGATGTCCCGCTCGAATGAAATGATGGACTCGTTAGTGACTTCTACGGACCCGTATACCGAAAGCTGGAATGCTCCGGAGTCGGTCATGATGGGGCCGTCGAAATCGAGCATGGCGTGGAGGCCGTCCTTCAGGGCTTTGTCGTGCCAGCGCTCGCTTTTAAAAATAATATAGGAGTTCGTGATGAGCATCTGCGCCCCGTAGCGCTTCAGCTCCTTCGGCTCGATCAGCCGTAGGTTCGGGTTGATAACGGGCATGACTGTGGGCGTCTCGACCACGCCGTGCGGCGTGTATAGCCTGCCCGTTCGGCCTAAAAGGTCTTTGTTCGTTATCTCGAAAACGTCGGTCATCCGGTCACCACGACGCATATGACAAGTATGCATGCCCTATAAATCATTTATTCATTGATAGCCTTGAGCATTACGACAAACCTGCTTCCCTTTCCGAAGTCGCCGGGTATCCGGTCTTCCATCCAGATCTTACCGTTAAAGCTTTCCACGAGCATCTTTACGAGGAATAGGCCCAGCCCCATGCCCTTTGCCTTCGTCTTGCCGCGGCGGAAGCGCGTGAACAGGTTGGCCTTCATGTCGTCTGGTATACCGGGCCCGTTATCCTCGATCGTCACCGCGTAGTACCAGGCATCCCCTTCCTTCCGGGAATCCATGCGGATGTCAATGGTGAGAGCCCCCTCCGAATGCTTGATCGCATTGCCGATCAGATTCTCGAAAACATCGACGAGCAGCGTATTGGCCATGACCGGATACCGCCGGACGTGGCTGTAATGGGCATTTAAGGTGACGCTCCTCTCGGGGACCTGGGAATATCTCGCCTTCACTTCATCCAGTATTCTTCCAAGGTCGAGCACTTCCATCCTGATGTCATGGGCCCTTGCCTGCCGGAGCTTGATCACGTTATCGATAAGCCGGGAGCTATTTTTAAATGCCTCATAGGGCTTCTCGATAAAAGTCCGGTATTGCGGGCCCAGGCTTCCTTCCAGCTCCAGCGCCTGGAAAGCGAGCTCAAGATAGCTCATGCCGATCAGGTTCATGTTATTGATGTCATGCCCCATGAGGTCGATATAGAGCTCAGCCTGGTCCTTTGCCTCTTTTATCTCGACCTCGGCAAGCTTGCGCTCCGTGATGTCCTGGTTAATGCCGTAGACCCATTTCACTAAGCCGTCCGGGCCCCGCACGATCTTATCGGAAACGCTTGTTATATACCTTATGGAGCCGTCCGGCAGCAGTATCCGATAATCGATGCTGCCCAGCTTATTCCCGTCACGGATCATGCGTACGAACTCCTCGACCTTTTCCCTGTCTTCCGGATCGATGCGTGATAGATACCAGTCAAGCGTCAGCCGGACGGAACCCGGCTCAAACCCGAATATCCTGAACACTTCATCGGACCAGCTCATTTCATTCGACTGCGCGTTCCATGCCCAGTTGCCGACGTGGGCTATCTCCTGGGCCTTCGCCAGGATGAACTGGCTTTTGCGCAGGGCTTTTTCAGCCTGGCTCCGCTGGAGGCGATACCGCAGCGATACGATGCCATAGGCGAGGTTATTTGCCAGCTCCGATAATAGGATCACTTCGCTCGGGTCAAAGGCATCGGTCCTGTCCGAATAGATGGCGAGGGCACCGAAGGCGCGATCTTCGGACATGAGAGGTAAGCCGAGGATGGAGGCGTAGCCCCGCTTTATCGCCTCATCCCGCCAGACTACAAAGTCCTTATCCGTCAGTACGTTCCGGACGACATGGGGAGCCTTTGTACGTATAGAGGTGCCCGCCGGTCCCCGGCCGAATTCATTATCGGCCCATGTGGTCTGGACATTTTCGAGGTATCCCGACTCGTAGCCCTTCTGGGCCACCGGCTTCACTGTCTTTGCTGTGTCGTGCTCCGCATAGCCGATCCAGGCCATCCTGTAGCCGCCCGTTTCGACGATGATCTGGCAAACGTCGCTTAAAAGACTTGTCTCGTCGACCGCGTGGATAACGGCGTTGCCGCACTTCGAGAGCGCCTGCAGCGCCCGATTCGCCCTTCGTAACTCGCCCTCAGCCTGCTGGCGCTCGGTGATATCCCGGACTACAGCGACCATCACCTGGCGGCCGTCCATATACAGCCGCCGCAGGCTGATCTCCGCCGGGAAATCGGTCCCGTCCTTGCACCGGTACTTCGACTCGAACAGGCCGCCGTTGCCATAAAGCTTCCATTGCTCCCGCCGCATCTTCCGCTCCTCCGGAGTACGCAGCATATCAATGTTCATGGCCAGAAGCTCCTCGAGCGAATACCCGTATGCATTTACAGCCGCCTGGTTAGCATCGAGGATGGCACCATCCATATCGAACACCAGTATGATATCCCGGACGCTATTGAAGATCAGATGATATTTCTCAATGACTTCGCCATGCTTTTGCCCGATGACTACCATGCCCCCTGGCTCTGGCTACATTAGATAGCCCCTGCATTATATCGTTTCCGTATAGCGTTAACATGATAAAGGGCAGCTCATTCCTTCGTCTTTTTTCTGGGGATGGCGATGAACTCCCGTATCTGCATATCGAAGAAATTGTTCGCGTGCGCCGGCAGTATGACGCAGGCCGTATCGGCGCCGGGATACGTGCCCCCCATGGCGATTATCTCCGTACTGCCGTCCACCGGAACCTGGCCCCCGTCGGCCGCCATGATGCTGCACTCGACGGCGACCTTGGCGCCCACGCTGACCAGGGTCCTCAGTGCTTCTGCAATTGCCTCGACCCGGGACACACCCCCCAGGCGCCGGGAGATGGACCGCTCCACGCCAGATAAGGCGTGCGTCTGCTCCACGATGACGGCGCCCAGCGCCTGTAGCTCTTTAATATACGGCTCCTGCAGCTCCCGGGCGCCGGGCTTTGAGAACCCGACGTGGTGGCCGACGACTACGACCTTCACGCCCGTGCCCTTGAAAGCCCTCGCCGCTTTCACGCCCGTCTCGCCGCTGACGCTTGCCACGACTACGTACTTGATCTCCAGCTCCTTCGCCCGCTTCACGGCGAACCGTATCGTATCATCGGTATTTTGAGGACCCGGTTTTTCAAAATACGCAATTTCACGAGTTATCATAATATGACTATAAGTCATAATACCAATTAAATTAACCGGTATAGAAGAACGTTTTAAATGATGGCGGACCTATTGTAGCTATAAGATGAGGATCATCGGCTACTCGTCCATAGATAAGGCCCTTTTAACGGATACCGGCACCATCGACATATCGGACGATATCGGCCTAATATTGCGAAAGCGCGGCTGCGCAGGCCTGTGGGAGGGCGATAAATACGTACATTGTGATAGCGACGCTGCCCCGTTTTGCGAGCGCTGCGGGGGCATCCTGCCTGACCCGTGCGTCATGTGCCGTGGCGAGTGCACGAAGCGAGAGAAGACCTGCACGATAGAGCATTCCGTCTATCTGGCCATTTTCTCGCCTGGCCTGATAAAGGTGGGCGTCTCGAAGACGCGGCGCCTGGAAACGCGCCTGATGGAGCAGGGAGCCGATATCGGCCTGGAGATAGCACGCTTCCCCGATGGCGAGCTGGCAAGGAAGCGAGAGCGGGAGCTGGCGGCGAAGTACCCGGACCGCGTCACCTTCGAAAATAAGGTCGACGGGCTTTCACAGACGGTGAACGGAGAAACGCTGCGAGCCATATACGGCCGATATGACGCCGATAGCATTTTGCACTTCGAGTATTTCCGCGAGAAGCCCTGGATGAAACCCATCGTGCTTGAGCCGCACGAGAACATGGCGGTCTCCGGCCGTGTGCTGGGAGTGAAAGGCCAGGCGCTGGTCATCGAGAAGGGCAGCACGCTCTATGCGATTAACCTCGACGGGCTCGTCGGCTACGACGTCGAAGAGGGAAAAGGCCAGGTCAGCCTGCAGACGTCACTACTGGAATTTAATCGGCAGGGGGAAATATGAGAGATAAAAAACGGGATGAGCTTCTGGAGATCTATCGTTTGCTGCGAAACAGGTTCGGGCACAGGAACTGGTGGCCGGCGGATAGCTCCTTCGAGGTGATCATCGGCGCAATCCTTACTCAGAATGTGGCCTGGAATAACGCCAGTAAGGCAATTGACGGCTTGAAGCGGGCGAACATGCTCGAGCCGCTCGCGCTTAACGAGCGCGCTGCGGAGGAAATCGCTCCTTTGATTAAGCCGTCCAGGTTTTACAACATGAAAGCGATGAAGATCAAGAATTTTATGGACTTTTACTACAGGGAGTATGGGGGAGATTTAAGCGTGATGTCCGCCGAATCGCCCGCCGTGCTGAGGAAAAAGCTATTAGCGGTCAAAGGCCTGGGGCAGGAGACCGCCGACTGTATCCTGCTCTATGCCTGCGGCATGCCCATCTTCGTAGTCGACGCCTATACGAAAAGAATATTACAGAGATACGGTATCTTTAAAAAAGAGCCCTCTTACGAAGAAGCGCAGCGCTATTTCACCGAGAATCTGCCCCGGGATATAGAATTGTACAATGACTTCCACGCGCAGATCGTTCAACTTGGGAATTGTGTATGCAAGACAAGACCGCTATGTGGATCATGCCCCATCGCGGCCGTGAATGGATCGAAGTGCCGGTTCACAATAACAACGGTTCACAGATCCGAGTGAATAGTAAACAAAAGTAAACAAAAGTAAACAAAAAGTGAATTAAGGCTGGACAGGCTTATGTACAGCCCTTTCCACGGCCTTATCCTCGACGTTCACAGCTATTACGTGGTATTCACGCTCGACGCGGTTGCCGCGCCGCTCGAGGAAGCCCTCGTTGTAGAGCCGCGTCAGGTAGGTCGATACGGTGCTGGTCTTGATCTCTTCACCGTACTGCGCTTCGTACTTCTCCTTTACCTGTACGGTAGTGAACCACAGGCTCTTGAACTCGAACTTGAGGAACAGCCTGAGGCGTTCCTTGATCGTATAGTTGTCGCCCATCAGGTCGGCCATCTTCTTTTCCATGGCCGCCGGCTCATCCACGGATTCCCCGGGGCTGGCAAGGTTCTTAGAGATCGAGCTCAGGGCCTTCTGGATGGTCGTCATGTCGACGCCGTCCGCGGAAACGGTCAACTGGGTGATCTTGCCGCTTTTTTCGTCCACGTTCACTTTTATTTCCATCGGCTTCATCCCCATTTATCCGGGCCAAAGCCCGGAAAAACAAAAAGGCAGTCCAGCGGCCCAATCCACCCCAATGCCGTTACTGCACGCCGCCGACTGCCTTGTTGTTATTGCGTTTTTCCGTTTTTCCGTTTTTATTTAACCCAATCCAATCCCTACATTGCCGTTTTGAGATGATATTTAGTCGTCCGCTCTGCACGAATCCTATCCATCCCCATGTATAGGTGAAATCGTAGCATGCAGCCCCCACATGGGCTGCGAGCCTTTGCCGCTTAACGACAAAGCATACTAGTACTTCTAAGTATTTAAGTTTTTTGGAAAAACGGAGGTTTTTTACGGTTATTTATGACTTAAGCACATATTGCTACAGTTTTACAATGAATATGTACATATTTTTTGGTATATAATGGTTTGTGTGTGAATAGCCTGATCGATTTAAATTGAATTATTAAGCAAATTTATGGCTAAAACAAGTTATACTTATATTTCTAATCCGTAAATTGACTAGACGCTAATATTTTAAAATAATTTCGTGAGCGTGCGATAAATTAAGGCGATTGACTGTTAAGTAAATGCTTGCTACGGACGCGTTCACAAAAATCCATTCACACGTCCCTGTGAAAGAGCGCGTGAACGGCCGGCTAGCGTAAAATGCGGCCAACGTCAATATTTTTAGCGACTTCGTCCTTTATGAGCTTGATCTTTTTCTCGTCGTTGGGGTCGATGCGGGCGATCAGCTTCTCGATGGCTTCCGATGCCGACAGGGTATCCTCGCGTACGGAGATGAGCGGCACGCCCAGGTTCCGCGCCCGGTCGATGATCTCCTGGGAGGGCAGCAGGCCGCCGGTTAAAATGAGACAGGCCATAGAGGTGTCCAGCGCCGCGAGCGACACGTCGTTGCGGTCGCCGCCAGTGATGACCGCTTTATTGGGGACACGCTCGAAATAGCGCAGCGCCGAGTCCCGGCTCATGGCGCCGATGATCGTCTTCTCCACCAGATTATTCAGGTTCTCGTTGCCGGCCAGCACCAGGCCGTTCAGCTCCTCCACGATCTCGAAAACGTGGAGCGTCGTCAGGGACGGCGTATACGGCATGGAGCCAATGACGGGGATGCCCTTGCTCTTTAAAAAATTCTCTATGCCCACATCGTCGCAGAAATTCAGGATGACGCCCTTGAGCGGTATGCCCCGATAGTCCATATAATGCTTTATCATGGCAAGCCGGTCCAGCGACTCCTGATCCACGTTCGACAGAAGGATCATATCGGATTTCAGGCGCTCGACGATGTCGAAGCCCGAGAGGCCGTACAGGAAGCCGGCGGTGATGAGCTCCACGCCTTCCACGATCATCAGCTCTTTATTCTTGCTTACGCGCTCGTAAGCTTCCACTACCTGCGCCATGGTGAGCGACGGTATCGACTCTCTGGGAAACGGGCAGAGCTCGGCGGGGCTCGCCTCGAAATCGATGACCGACTGCATCAGGTAGGCGTCCTCCTCCACCTGCTGGCCGTTCACCGTGATCATCTTTTCCTGGAACGGCTTGAAGAACCCGGTGAATACCTTCGAGTTAAGAGCCAGCCCGAGGGTGATGACGGTCTTGCCGCTGCGGGGCGTTATAGAGCTTACGAATATCGACTTCACAAGATTAATGATTGGCGAGCGTCGCATATTAATTTTATCTCGCGGCGAGCCTTAACGGAGCTATGAGTAATATCAGAGACAGCTATAGAATTTATTGTATATTTAAAAACCATTTTAAGCTCTGTTACAATTAATAACCCATAATTAGCCTTTATTTTCTTAAATAGCACCTGAACTGCTGATTTTTGGCGTTTTTTGGGCCTAATGGTTTTATTTTTAGTTCATCAACAGTTCCGTGTTAAGGAGGCGTGGTTAATAATATGAATGGAAAAATCTTATTAGCGGCACTGGCACTGGTCGTGCTTCTGGTGGCCGCAACTCCCGCGATGGCCCAGTGCGGCGCCTGCGGAGGCATAGGGTGCGGCGCCTGCGGCGCCGTGGCGTATGGCCAGCCGCAGGACTGCGTGGCGACCGTTAGCTGTAATGTGCCGGTGACCACCCAGGTGCCGGTCCCGGTCTGTAACACGGTCATGCAGCCGGTCCAGGTGCCGGTAACGGTGCCGGTCCAGTCAAGCATCACGGTCCCGCGGCCGGTCTGCGTGCCCCAGGAAGTCCCGATACAGGTGCCCCAGGTCGTCATGGTCCAGTCGTCGATCACCGTGCCGACGATGACCACAGTGCCCCAGCAGGTCCCGGTAACGACATATGCGACAAGCTGTGTGACACAGGAAGTGCCCGTACCCGTGATGAGCACGGCATACCAGTCAGTGACGAGCCTGGTGCCCCAGGTCTACACGATGCCCATGGGCTCCTGTGCAGTGGGCGCTAACGCTCCCGCCGGCGGCCTGTCCAAGGGCCTGTCCAAGGGCGCGCCGAGCATGCCCATGAATACGGGCCTGGGCAAGGGCATGAATACCGGCCTCGGCAAGGGGTTAGCTACGAACATCGGAATGGGCAAAGGTATTTAATCGACAAATAATCGATAGCGAGCGTGCGA
>NZ_DATJPM010000093.1 GCF_035506375.1 Methanocella sp. | reverse complement strand
GGGCGCCAGGTTCGTGGTCATGCTACCGGCGGTGGAGAAGTGACTTATTTTTAAAATATTGTATCTGTGGCAAAATGTTTGGATTACGTGAATGAGCCAATATTGCGATATAAAATGTCTCACTTATGGTTGTAGAATAGTAATATAATTGTTTATTTATATTAACTTTTTATATCTACAAACACCTTAAATTATAATGTAAAATACCCAGTATTATAACTTCTATTAACCAACTATATTAGAAAAAATACCCTGTTTTTTTAAATAAGTCCTATATAAACCCAATTTAACAGTTTTCCGAAGGGTAAAACGCTGCTTAGCGCTTGCGGAGGCACGTGCGAAGCACGGCGCCGAGGGTGCAAGCGCGGCCCCGGCGGTGGAGCACCCGAAAAGACAGAGTAGCCCGCCATCAGGCGGGCGTCGGACCGCGAAGAATAAAACCATGTAATTCTAGATGGTGCGGGGGACGAGATTTGAACTCGCGAATCCCTACGGAATAGGACCCTCAATCCTACGCCTTTGACCTGTCTGGGCAACCCCCGCATAAAGGGTTGAAAAATTGCTGAAATGCCTGACGCAAACCATAATATGTTGCGTAAAGCAGAATCTTAAAGGTATTTCTCGAATATAAAGCTTTCCGTTTTTCCAAAAAATGTGGCGGCTCGAGGATATAGCCGCCAGCTATTAAATATTTACAGGTTCTTGATCAGGCTTTCCCGGTTGAACGTCCTCGTCCCGATCACATATGATACCAGGATGGCGGGCACGAGCAGGATGGCGAGCGCCGTATTGAACATCATCGTATCGATGTTCAGCGTGGATACGGCGATGTTCAAGCCCATGAGTACGAACACCGAGAAGATATTCACGATGTATGTTTCCCTCGCCGATACGCGGCTCGACACGATCACAGTCACCAGGATGAGCAGTATCACCAGCATCGGGCATATGGCGAAAGCCATCAGGTCCAGCGAGCCATCGGAAAGGATGGCGGATGGGGTGATACTATAATTCAGTGTTATGAAGCCGAAGATGACCACATACATTAACGCCATGCCGGCGATGCCCGCGATGGCGGCGGCGATGAACTTGCCGAGGAAGATCTGGCGGTCCGACAGCGGCAGCGACAGCAGGTGCTCCAGTGTCTTCTGGTCACGCTCCACGGGGAACGCCATGACTGAAATACCGCCCGCCATGTTCACCGGGAAGAAGGCGGCCAGGGCGAGTAAGACGTCGAGGCCGGCCGCGATGATCTGCGCCGTCGGGCCGTAACGGGCGACCACCTGCGTCAACTGGTAGATTGTGAGTGCTCCGAATAAGACCAGGAATATACCGTTCCTGAAGATGGTGCCCATCTGGCTGTAGTAGGAGGTGAGCTCCTTTTTCATGATCTCGAATAGCGGGTCGGCCATGTTTTACGCCTCCATCGCCTTGAAGTACACATCGTCCAGGCTCGATTCCTGGCGGCGGATCTCCAGTACCGGGATGTTCGCCTCGAACAGCTTCCGGTTGATCATCAGCGTCGTCTTATCCGGGTCTGCGCCGTGGATGGTGACCGTGCTGTCCGTGGCTTCGACGCCCGGAAGCATCGCTCTAAGCATCGTTGCCGCCTGTCCGGCGCTCGCCGGGTCCTGCAAACGGACAATAACGGCGGGCTCCGAGTATTTTTTCTTGATGTCCGATATTTTGCCGGAGGCGATGAGCCGGCCGTCCTTTATCAAGGCCACGCAGTCGCACATCTTTTCCGCTTCGGGCATTATATGCGACGTGATGAGCAGGGTCTTGCCATCCTTCTTCAGCTCGGCGATGAGACTCTCGATGCCCCGGGCGGCGATCGGGTCCAGGCCCGACGTAGGCTCGTCCAGAAAGACGACCTGCGGGTCGTTAACCAATGCCCGGGCGAAGCCCACCTTCTGCCTCAGGCCTTTAGAGAGCGCTCCGGTCTTCATGTTCTTGATCTCGGTCAGCTCCAGGCGGTCGAGGAGATACTCGATCCGGTCGCTCCTGTCCCGGGCTTCGATACGGTGCAGTCGACCCGTATAGTCGAGCGTATTATAGACCGTCATGTCGTTGTACAGGCCGAAAACTTCAGGAAGGTATCCAATGACCTTTCGGACTGAAACCGGGTCCGATGAAACATCAATGCCATTGACGATGGCTTTTCCCGAGTTAGGCTTCAGCAATCCGATGAGCGTCCTGACGAGAGTCGTCTTACCGGCACCATTTCTGCCGAGCAGCCCGAGCGATACGCCCCTATTGACGGTAAGGTCGATCTCCCTGATCCCGTGAGTTGCATCGTACATTTTTGTGAGTCTTTCAATCTCTATCATGTGATGTCCTGGCACTTCTGCCATAACGCCCATTGGACCCGAGGGTATTTAAGAAAAATTTTGACCGAATGCCATTAACCATTGACGGTCAATGGTCAATACGGCATACATAGAGGCCGGTGAACTGTCTTGAACCGTCAAGTTTATTCGCGAAAAAATCGATTGCAACCCATTGACCAGGGTAAAATTAACCGGATTTATCAATGAATTTCAAGGGGTCGAAGATGCGGCGCGAAGAGACGCCGCACCGGCGCCGCAGGAGGCAGGGGCGAGCAAAGATATTTATCCCGACCTCTCAATTAGTATGAATTGTGCCTTCGAAGAATATCGCCGCCGTCCTCAACAACGAGTCAAACCTGCGCATACTTGAGAAGCTCAAGGTGAAGCCGTTTTATCCGCGGGAACTCGCCGGTGAGATGGGGCTCAGCGAGCCGTTCATCGTGCGCCGTTTAAAAGCGATGGAAGAGCACGATATCGTCGAAGGCCGGTGGGAGTCTGAAAACGGCCGCAAGGTAAAGCGGTATTATGTCAAAGACATCAGGATGCAGCTGGGCAAGGACGGGCTGAAGGTAACGTCGGCCGAGGCTACGCCCGGTGGCAAGATCGATATGAAAAAAGAGGCCACCAGATTCTTTTTACGTCTTCCACTCATCCTCATTATCTTTTACGGGGTGGTATCCCAGAATGCAGTGATCTTATCGGTGACGTGCCTGTACTGCATCTGGCTCATAGCAATGAATGCGGCGCTATATCGCAATTACCCGTATAAGAACATCGTCACAGGTATCGCATTACTGGTCGCCGGCCTCATATCCATGTCCACGATACTGGTGATCAGATTCATTCCAATTGACCTTCTGGTCGATTCCAGCTTGCCGATCGGCCTATTTTACGCGGGGATCGGGTTCTTCTTTTTCATGGGGATGATATACCATATACGCTTTTCCATGGTCGAGGCCGGGGAGATGAACGCCGATAAGAGGGAGCTCATCGGGAGCCTTGGATCCGCGTCCATGGCGGTAAAATTGTTTTACATGCCCATGGCGCTAAGGTGGAAGATAAACGAATATTTTAATCTCGTATGAACATGCGCTTTTTCGGATAATGCACTGGCCTCAATCGAAATGTATATCTATGTTCAACAAATACATGTGAATGATTATTCACACGTTCATTTAAAGGAGCTGGACATCGATGGAGACCGTAAACCAAAAAGACGACTGCGAAGCCTGCATCATCCATGCAGACGCCGTCGACCGGGCTAGAACAAGGGCAAAGGAGCTGGAAGGCAACACCATCATCCGCCTGTCGGATATTTTCAAGGTCATGGGCGATCCCACCCGGCTCAAGATCATCCATGCCCTCTCCTCGGGCGAGATGTGCGTCTGCGACATCGCCGCCGCCCTGGGCATGGAACATTCCGCCATTTCTCACCAGCTACGCATATTACGGAACATGCGCGTGGTAAAATTTCGAAAACAGGGCAAGGAAGCCATCTATTCTTTAGACGACGAGCACGTGCTCGAGCTCTTCAACGAGGGCCTGGAACACGCCAGGCACGGCTAGGCGGTCCCACGATGGAGCATAAAAAAGAAACATGCAACTGCGGCTCATGCCACGAGGAAGAGGAATGCCACGAGGAGAAATGTAGCTGTGATGAGTGCCAGGAAGAGGTCGAGTGCCACGACGAAGCCGGGGAGACCGAATGTAAGGTCTGCCGCATCGAGCCCGAAGGGCAGGGGCCCGTCAGGGAGACGGACTTTAAGATCGATAACATGGACTGCGCCGACTGCGCCCAAAAGCTGGAGCGGCGCATCTCGAAGATACCCGGGGTCAGGTCGGCGACGTTCAACTTCGGCACGTCCACGCTGAAGATAGAGCATGGCGGAGCGGCATCGGACCTGCTGGACGCTATCGAGCAGTCCGGATACCACGTGGCCGCGGACACATTCCGGGTCACCGAGTTTGACGTCTATGAGCTGGACTGCATCGACTGCGCAAATAAATTCGAAAAGGCCATCGCCCTGACGCCCGGCGTCATACGGGCTTCGCTCAATTTTGCGGTCGGCAAGCTTACGGTCGAGCACACTTGCCCGGTCGAGGACATCATCTCGGCCGCACGCGACATCGGCTACACGATAAAAGTGTCTGGGACTAAGGAAAAAAGGTCATTTTACTCCCGCTACAGGCCGGTCATTATTACCGTCGTATCGGGCCTCTTAACGGTCGCCGGCTTCATCGCGGGCCATTTGAGCGTGCCTTCGTATGTGCCGGTACTTCTATACTTCATGGCCATCGTAGTGGGCGGATCACACATCGCGAAGAGCGCCATCTATTCGCTAAGGACCATGACGGCAGACATGAACCTGCTAATGACCATCGCGATAATCGGCGCCATGGCCATCGGCCAGTGGGAAGAAGGAGCCACCGTCGTCGTGCTGTTTGCCCTGGGCAACGCCTTGCAATCGTACACGCTCGATAAGACGCGCAACTCCATCAAGGAGCTCATCTCGCTTTCGCCTAAAGAGGCCACGGTAAAAAGAAATGGCGGCGAGGTCAGGCTCAACACGGCACTGATAAACGTGGGCGATGTCATCGTCGTGAAGCCGGGAGAGAAGATATCCATGGACGGCGAGGTCGCCACAGGGTCGTCATACGTGAACCAGGCGCCCATCACGGGCGAGTCCATGCCCGTCGAAAAGTCGCCCGGCAGCGTCGTCTACGCGGGCACGATAAACGAGAACGGGGCCCTCGAAATAAAAGTCACACGGCTGGCGAAAGACAATACGCTCAGCAAGATCATCCACATGGTCGAGGAGGCGCAGGTCCGGAGGGCGCCTTCACAGGTATTCATCGACCAGTTTACGAAGTACTATACGCCGGCGGTGATACTGCTGGCGGCGTGCGTCGCCATAATACCGGCACTCCTGGGCCAGCCTTTCTACGAGTGGCTTTATCGAGGCCTGGTTCTGCTGGTTATATCCTGTCCCTGCGCGCTCGTCATATCCACGCCCGTATCCATCGTATCGGCTATAGGCAGCGCCTCCCGGAACGGCGTGCTCATTAAGGGCGGCACCTATTTAGAGGAGATCGGGAGGGCCAGAGCCATCGCTTTCGATAAGACCGGGACGCTGACCATGGGCAGGCCGTCTGTTTCCAGCATAATCCAGTTCGACTCGCTCGGAGACCAGGAGATATTGGACATAGCCGCTTCACTCGAGTCCCGGTCGGAGCACCCGCTCGCGGCGGCCGTCATCCGTGCGAACCACGGGAGAGCGCCAGTCGCCGTGACCGATTTCGAGTCTATCACCGGTAAAGGCGTCAAGGGAAAGATCGACGGGGTAGAATACAGCATCGGGAACCTCAAGATGTTCAGCGCGGTGAGCGAGGATGTACAAAAGACCGTAGACAGGGTCCAGGAAGCCGGTAAGACGCCCCTGGTCCTGGGAAAGGACCATACGGTGCTGGCAGTCATCACAGTCTCGGATGAGATAAGGCCGGAAAGCCGGAAACTCGTGGATGACCTGCACAAAACGGGCCTCAAGGAGGTCGTCATGCTGACCGGCGACAATAACCGTATGGCCAAAGCAATCGCGGGCGACATCGGCCTGGACGGATACTTCGGGGAATTGCTGCCCGAGGATAAGGCGAGCATCGTCAAAGGCATCCGCAAGGCTCATGGAAACGTCATCATGGTGGGCGACGGCATCAACGACGCTCCCGCCCTGGCCGCCTCGAACGTAGGCATCGCCATGGGCGCCACGGGCTCGGACACGGCGCTGGAAACGGCGGACATAGCTCTCATGTCCAACGACCTGACGAAGGTGGACTATACGATCAGGCTGGGCAGGCATACGCTGACCATCATAAAGGAGAACGTCGTATTCGCCATTGCCATCAAGGCGGTCTTCATCGTACTGGCGGTATTGGGCATGGCCGACCTGTGGATGGCCGTGTTCGCCGACATGGGCACCTCGCTCATCGTCATCCTCAACGGAATGCGCCTCATCCGGACGCAATAAAATGATTAATAGATATCTCCTTGCACTCGAAATAGGTAAGTTACACAAAGACGATTTCAGCCACGAAGTTACTCGAAGCGGGCCTGAAGTGACACGAAGGCGTTATTAAAATTTGCTGTGTTGAATAATAGCTGTCGTATATTGGGGTGACCCGTTTTAAGCCCGCGAAGCCGGAGAAGTGCACGACATACAAGACTAAACCAACACAATAAATATTATAGAAGGTCTTGGCGAGACCATGCCGAATGACTATTTATATGGGAAAAGCCTGATGTAATGACATAAATTTCACGAAGGCCAATATATGAACGCGATCGAGACGCATGGCTTAACCAGGAACTACGGCGACCTCGTCGCCGTAAAGGACCTAAACCTGACAGTCAAGCCGGGGATCGTCTATGGATTCCTCGGCCCGAACGGCGCTGGAAAATCCACCACCATCAACATGCTCATGGGTTTCATAAAGCCCACGGCCGGCACGGCCAGCATCATGGGCTTCGACATTAAGGCACAGCACAGGGAAATTCGGAAGATCACCGGGTATCTGCCCGAGCGGCCGGCGTTCTACGACGACCTGAGCGGTAAGGGTAACCTCGAGTTTTTCGGCAAGCTCGTCGGCGTCGAAGACCTGGACGGCCGCATTGAAGAGCTGCTCGGGACGGTGGGCCTCGAAGGCCGTGGCAACGACCGGGTCGGCACCTATTCGCACGGCATGCGCCAGCGTCTGGGCATCGCGGTGGCATTATTGGGGAAGCCGAAGCTTCTCATCCTCGATGAGCCGACGACGGGCCTCGACCCCCAGGGCTCCCACGACATTCGGGAGGTCATTAAAAAGCTGAAGGGCGAGAACGTCACAATCTTCTTATCATCCCATATTCTCCACGAGGTGCAGGACATCAGCGATGTGGTCGGCATCGTAAAGAAAGGGCAGCTCATCGTCGAGCGGCCTATCGAGGAGTTCCTCCGAAGCACGGAAGGGAACATGGCCGTGATCGAGATAGCGGCCCCGAAGTTCGAGGACAGCCAGCTGGAGCTGGTGAAAAAGATCAAAGGCGTCGGAGGCGTGACCAGGAATAACGGGTTCATCGACGTCATGGTGGATAACCCGGCGCTGGCTGAAGATATTAACATCACGCTGGTCGGCGCAGGCTGCCGGGTGCGCGGGATCAGAGAGAAGATGCCAACGCTCGAGGATGCGTTCCTGAAAGTGACCGCCGAAGGCAACGTGGAGGGCTGAGCATGGCCGTACAGGAAGAATTCAATAACATCCTGACCATCGCGGTCAAGGAATTCAACGAATACATCAAGTCAAAGCGCTTTATCATGATCGGTATATTGTATACGGTCATGGCGCTCGCCATCCTGGGCATCACGATCATGAGCCTGAACTATGAGAGGAGCATTGGGGCTTTATCAGGCTTCCAGCCTTCACAGGTTCTTGGTACGATGGACCTCTTGAACATTATCCTGGTGCTGCTGGCAGTCATTATCACGGCCGACACGATTTCGGGGGAAAGGAAGGACAGGACGATATATCAGCTTTTATCGAAGCCGGTGGAACGGAGCACCGTAATCATGGGTAAATTCTTCGGCTGCCTCGGAGTCGTATCGTTCTTCTATGCGGCCGGCTCGATCATCGCCTATGTCCTGACAGCGGTCGCCGCGGGCATGGTACCCTCCGGCACGGACGTATTAAACGCCGTGCTGGTCATCGTTTTCATGGTCATCCTGTTCGCCGTTTACGTGGCGCTCGGCATACTGATCTCGACAGTTACTAAAAACCCGCTCATATCCATCCTGGGTGGCATCATCGCCTGGGTGGCGCTGTTCTTCTCCGACACGATCGGCACCGTCATTGGATCTCTCTCCATGGCGGGCCAGAATATGATCATGTTGGGGGATACATTCTCACAGTACCCGATATATGCGAAGCTCCTGATCTGGATAGATCCTATCAGCCATGATATCGTTTCGCCTCTGCTCTCAGGCACAGCGTATAAATCCGGCCTGCCATTATGGGGTAACGTAGTCATACTGCTGGCGTTCACCGGCATTTTATTACTGATCGCCAACGAGCTATTCAGCTGGCAGGACATATAAGAGCAGGGCATAAAAACGAGTGTACACAATTGTCAAGCATACCGGCCATAAGCGGCTACCTGTCAAATATCCGGCACTTCAGCCACAACGCCCGATCATACATAGCTTATTTTTTTCTGCTGTCTATACACCTGGGCATATACAGCGTTATTTTTAACTTATACATCCTGAGGCTGGGCTTCCGGGAGGACCTTTTAGGTCTGATGCTGTCCATCACGTTCATTTCGACGGGCCTGGCGGCCCTGCCGGTCGCGACCATATGCGATAGGCTGGGGAGGAAGAACACCCTTCTTGTCGGGATCGCCATTACGACGGTTTCGCTGTTGCTTCTATATACCATAACCTCGCTGGACTGGCTTCTCGTCATCAGCGCCTTATACGGTATCGGCACGGCGTTCTATACTGTGGCCGGCTCGCCTTTCCTGATGGAGAACTCGTCGCATGAAGAGCGCATGTACCTGTTCTCCATGAACTCGGCACTATCGCAGGTCGCCTATATCATCGGCTGCCTGGCGGGCGGCATGGCGCCGACCGCCCTCCGGATGATCGGCGTTGACCCGCTGGGGCCCGATATATACCGGTATACGCTCTTCCTGTCGCTGGCTGTCATCGCGCTGTCGGCGATACCGGTATTATCTATGAACGAGCCGATGAGAAAGCCTAAGCCTCATAAGCGGTTCACAGTGCTGGGCTCGGCTATCCGCTCCGCCAAAGTGCAAAAGCTCATCGTCATCAACGGCCTGGTGGGCATCGGGGCCGGCATGATCGTCCCATTCTTCAACGTGTACTTCCACAACTGGATCTCGGCTACCACAGACCAGATCGGCTTTATCTATTCGACGGGCGAGCTGGTCATGGCGTTCGGCCTTATACTTATACCGCTCGCGGTGACGCGCTTCGGTAAAATAAAGACCATTGCCTTCACGGAGCTCGCGTCGATACCGTTCCTCATCATCCTGGCCTTAACGACGAACATCTACGTGGCGGCTTTCGCCTACATCATGCGGATGACGCTCATGAACATGGCCAACCCGGCCATTAATAACTTCAATATGGAGCTGGTCTCCGACGACCAGCGTGCCACCGTGAGCAGCCTCACGTCCATGTCGTGGTACCTGTGCCAGGCGCTGAGCGCCTACCTGAGCGGCATCATGATGGCCGGCTCCAACTATGTGCTGCCTTTCATGGTGACCTGCGTGACGTACATCTGCTCTGCGTCGCTATACTACATATTCTTCTACCGCATCGAGCAGGAATCGCTCACGACGCCCCTGGCGCAGGTTGCAACACCGGTAAAAAGATAAAACGTTTTTATTTTTTAAGTAACAACGGGCACTTAGTGAGCAAATTAAATTCAGCTTAAACTCTTGCTGCCGAGCCCGTTCAGCATCATGGCGAACATCTGGTTGACCTGCGATGTCTTCATGCTCGACGCCCAGTTACTCGTGAGCAGCTTCGGCTTCACGTGCGTCGTAAGGAATCCGCCTGAGAACAGGTCATTCGTGCTCGGTGCAAAAATGATCGATGACTTGCCTATCTCGGACGGAGAAATCTGGCTGAACCCGGTCTTGCCTATCGAAAAAGTCGGAGCCGTGAACATACTTGCCGTGGCCGTATATCCGACGGAGACAAGAATGGCGACCGCCAGCAGCGCTGCGATACAAAGCTTTATCTTTCTCATGACTACCCTCACCTCAACTATTAAATATAGTTCAGTCGGCAGCAGGCTAAATATTAATCCAATTAATTTGGCGGATTTATAGTAAAAGTCTGGTATTATATCGTATTTACTTTTTATTCAGGCGAGTAGAATACAGCCTTGAGGGAAATGAGAGCGAGGATTTCTGCATTTGTTTGTTTCGTGGTCACGGCCCTCATATGTTCGACGTGCGCCAGCGCCAGTATAAGCCTAATGCCGTCATTTAGCGGGCTATCGTCCTTTGGCTTTCCTGCATCGCTGATAGACTCGACGCCATTTAGCGGCGATTCGGCGATCAACTCCCTGGACGCGTTATCTTCGCTGAATTCCCCGGAGAATTTTCCGTCGCTGGTCCAGGCTCTTCCGGGCATGAGCCCCGGGACAGGCCCTACATCTTTCCAGTCCCCGTTGCCACAATCCTTCAGCATCTCGAGCCTCATAGACAGCCAGATGTTCCAGCCCGTGGCGGATAATTTTGCACAGGATACAGCTTCTACGGGTACCGGCTATGGCGAGTCCAGCAACGGAGATACCATCACAGTCAAGCTCGGAGACACCATACACCTTGAACTTCCCGCCCGTATCGACCAGGGATATATCTGGAATTTGACGGTCACAAAAGGGCTGAACATCACCACTGAGCTTGCCCTGGCGCCGTCGAAGATAAGCTCCCTCTTCAGCGATTCGGGACTTACGAGCCTTGAGGTCACCCAGGAATGGGATATTCAGGCCGTGGCAACGGGGACGCAGGTCATCCTCGGCAGCTATAAGAGCTCGGTCGATAACGGCCCCTACGACAGGACGTATAAGCTGACCGTCATCGTCGAATGATCGTTAGAGAACGGCTTTATAAAATGGCGTTTTACCAATGACTCCGGGAGCCTGGACATCCCTTGCTATTTCTTGATAGTCAATTACGATAAGAATAAAATAGATACCAGGTTCATGCAGCCTATATTCTAATATATATTTTCTATGCAAAATCAATATAAAATACCTGTCGAACAATACATTGATAGGAGAGAAAATGAACACTGAAAGTAGCATTGTCTTGGATTACGTGTACAAGCACCCGTACCGTTCGATCGTAGACATAGCTGATGCGCTTAATATGAGCATCGCGACCATCGAGAATATCGTGAATGAATTACATAACGAGTGGAAGGTCTATATCATAAGGGACCACTTTGTTCCGATGTATGGTCTCGTACCCTATGATAGCCCGCTGGTTGAGCCGGAAAGTGATTGCAAATAATAATTAAACTTTTTCAATGATATTGCCGATTGGGCGAAAAGGCCTCAGCACCAGTTATTATATTTAAAATGGGGTAATGGCTCATGAATGCTGAAATATCCATCGAGGAAATAAAAGACCTGGTGGCAGTAAAACTTGACCAGACGATTGATTATCCGCACAAGATACTGGAAGTCGTCATATCAGATGGAGATGAGTTTTATAATGCATATGCAGTGTTAGCCATCCAGGAAGCCGAATACGCAGGAGAGAGCGCAAATCACAACTGGACGATCCAGTATCATAGATTAAAGGTCACCTTATGGGGAGACATACTCCAGGACCTGGTGATAAACAAAAATTAGACATGCTATAACTGAACTATTTAGAATGCTTGAAAAGCCCATGTTCAGGATGAAGTCCCTGGCAGCGGCATTTTTTGTAAAAATCAGACATAATATCCGCTAAAAGAGTTTATGCATTTAGTACAATACGTTTATATACCGTATAACCCTTTTAGGCTGGCATCTCCTATCTCCTGTCGAGGGTATAGAGATGAGGGTAAGGAGCCTATTCTGTTTAGCCATGGCACTTTTATTAATCTCGACATTTACGGCTTCCGCCAGTATCGCCGGGCTTTCATTCCCGGCCATAAAGCCGTCTAACAATTCGAGCAGCAGTGACGCGAGTAAGATATTAGATTCCATCGGGGACTTCGTGAAGTTTACGAACTATGGCGTCTCGAGTCGGGATAATAACCTGACGTCGATCGGCTTCCCGGCGGAGCTATCGATGTCGTCCCTGCCGAATCCGCAAATGCTCATATCCGTGATGGCACCGCAGGGCAAGTCGAGTACTGCCTCATTGGCAAATATCAATAAGACGCTCATCGGCACGAATCTGACTTACACCAGCATTGCGGGCAAGCCCATGAACTACACCATTACCGCCGACAGCATCAAGAGCGTCCAGCCGTTCGCCTATAATGGGGAGCGCGCATGGAAGGTAAGAGTCGGAGAAGGGATGGCGTGGGACCTGATCATGGACTCGACGGGCACTAAGATATTGAAGACCGATCAGCTATTCCAGACATGAGCCGTTGGTGGCCGTGATGGCCACCTCTGGATCTTATCAATGCCATAGAAAAGTAATAATAACTTATTGATATCACAGCCTTATGGCATTTTATGCAATGGAAAAAACCCTCTCAGGAGCTTATGGAGCTACAGGCAAAGACGATGGGCCCCTTCCATACGGATGTTAAAAAAATGTTCGGCAGCACCTGCTATTTTGTGAATGGCCAGATGGTCACGGGCGTACATGAGGATAGCGTATTTTTACGGCTATCGGAAGCCGACCGTGAAGAATTCAAAGTAAAGTACAAAGGAGCTGTGGCCTTCGCGCCGATCAAAGGGAGGCCCATGAAAGAATATATCATCGTTCCGCCGGAGATGTATAAAGACGACATTGCCTTCAACCCCTGGATAAAGCGCTCGATGGAATATGCGAGGTCCCTGCCACCCAAGCCCCCGAAGGCAAAAAAGAAGTGAATGTGTATCTGGTCGTCAGTTTGAAACCCGTTCCGGCGCCATTGTCATTTCGAACCTGGGCGTCTCATCAAGCGACACAGTCATATCGTCTCCCAGCAGATCGACCACGTGCCCGCCCGACTGCCGATCATCGGAAATAAAGTGGAAATGATAGCCGGGCGAGCCCATTCCCCTTGCATAAGCCGGAGTATAGATGCCAACGATGGTGCCCGTGATGTTGTGCTTCTCGAAGACCGACTGGTTTTTCAGCGCTTCCGATAACACCGGGTAGGGCTTTTGTTGGGCGGGAGGGCTGCGCAGCTTCAGGTACGGGAACGTACCGTGTATTCGGATAGCATAAAACTCATTCAAAGATGGCAACCTTTCGTCCAGGCTTGCCGTGAGAGAAAAATAATTATATCGGCCTGTGAGGCTGACGTTACGGTCCACGTCGAAATATGTCACTTCTGCAAAAGGTATAGAAGCCGTGCCGTTCACGACATGTACGAGGCCGTCGGACGTAACCTGGTAGATAGTGCCGTCCAGCTCGACCAATTCGCCGTTGAGGCCATCGAACGTGCCCAGGCCGAAGTCGCCATGGGCTTTTAAGTCGTTCGCCGTAGCAATGCCGTCATATGAGCCGTTCGCCAGCAAGTCCAGCGCCGAGACCTGGTAGAGCGTATCCCTATCGGTTACTGGCACGCTCATTAGCAAGACGACAGCCCCGAGTAAAAGTAAAGCGAGCACAAAGATCGTAGCATGGTACCATCTGACCTTCATCCGCAAAGCTCCCCAAGAAGTGTATGATCGTCATCAAATATAGAGCCGACGATATCTTTAAATCCCGCTACAAAATACCATTTATGATGGAGAAGGCCAAAAAATATGAGAGAAAATCCGCCCGGGCTATTTAATGGCATGCTGTTCGCCAGCATCGGCCGCTATGACGAGTCCGCAGCAATATTCGACGGGCTGCTGGCCGGCAGGCCCGACGATGTTAATATGCTCTTATGTAAGGCCGGCGCCCTGAGCCGCATGGGCTCGTTCTCCCGGTCATTAGAGTGCATCGAAAAGGCCCTGGCTCTTAATCCCCTGAGCCCGGATGCCTGGTTCCTGAAAGGCCTTCTATACTACCAGCGTGGCAACCTCATGGCGGCCATCGGATACCTCGAAGAGGCTCTCGATATCGACGCGAAGCACGTGGAAGCATGGAGCGTTGCAGGTAACTGTCACTATTATCTGGGCGAGTTCAAGGAAGCCCTGGCGTGCTATGAGACCGCGATCGGCCTTGACCGGGCCTATCCAAAAGCCTGGTATAATAAGGGCGTCGTGCTCTCCGATATACGCCTCTATAACGAGGCCATCCAGTGCTATGATGAGGTGCTTCGCATCAACCCGGGCGTCGCCGTGGTATGGACGAATAAGGGCTACTGCTATGCGATGCTCAACCAGTATGGCGAGGCGCTGGAATGCCTGAATAAATCGCTTGATATCAACCCCGAGGATATCACCACGCTGAATAATAAGTCGGCAGCGCTGCGGAGGCTGGGCAGGGAGCACGAGGCGGCAGAATTCGACGAAAAAGTGAAGGATCTGATGATCACTAGAGGGCCGCACACGGTTTTATAAAGAGCTTATTGGTCCTTATAGAACCATTCTCGCAGCTTACAGGATACGATGCCGAATGTTTTCTCATTGTTGAAAATATCGAGGTGCATCGCCCGATCGATCTTGACGACGTCGGCGCCTTTTTCTTTTTGTTCCTCGCAGGCCTTCACGATCTCGGGCACGTCCCGGGAGCCGTAGACCAGCGTAACGGGCTTGCTGTCACCGTACTGCCACATGGGCAGCTTCTGTAATATTTCGAAGTTCGCGCCTGGAGTATTTTCTCGCGCACGATAGCCCCGATTATTCTTGATTATTTCCTGCGTCTGGGGAGAGAATGTCTTATCGAAGGCAGGAGATATCGCGACAGCATAGCCCGCGTCGCTGATCATGGCCAGGCGCCCGCCGAGGGAATGGCCTACGACAGCCACCTTTCCATAATGCTTGCTGAAATTAACGGCGGCATTGACATCGTCGAGGATGTTCTCGTCCATGGCCATCATGTGGTCGCCATGGCCCCTCAGATCGATAACGCAGGCACAGATGCCAGACTCGGCGATGCGCCAGGCCAGGCCCAGCTGCTCTTCCTTGCATCCTCCGTAGCCGTGCACGACGACGGCGCTGCCCAGAGGGTCATCCGGCGTCATCAGGACGCAGGGGACGATAAAACCATTACCGCGGATCATCGACCGCTTAGTGGTGATCGCATCATTTTGCACTAGTACACCTACCTTTATCAGATGAGGGCATTGTAGTCGCTACTTATATTTAAAATCCATTGGTCACCGGCTCATAAATATTCTTAAAATACGCTTAGCTATGCTGGCTTGTTCTTAATATGGCTGTACAATGGGCTGAATAACAAGCGATAATACGCCAGGTATATGCCGGATATATAAGAAGTGCTGTAAAATATATAGGATACCTATTTCATCGCCGTTCTATAAAATGATCTATAGAGATAAGTCAGGAGCGTCGAAATGGTTAACATCGTCCGCGGAAAAGTGGACGTAGGCGATATCGTTGGCTTCATAACGCCTTTTTTACCGTATTCTACGGAAGAGTTCGCACTAGTCCTGAACGGCCATAAGATAATCCCAGTACGCATTTATAAAGGCCAGCTAGATTATGTAAAAGAGAATTACTGTTTAGGAAAGAAAGTCGCACTTGGCTTCTACGGCGGGCAATGGCACATCGGCATGCCGGAGTGGTACTCGACGAATAATAAGCAGGTAGACAAACCCATATCGTATGAGCTTCGTGATGAGGATATCAGTCATTTACTGGCCGTAAAGCATGATTTCTCTATGAGCGTTGACAGCTTACTTGAGCAGCTAGGGCTTTCGCGCCTAAAGGCAGCAAAGATCAACGACTAAGATGATAATACATGAAAACAAGTTTGGTAGGGATTTTTCAATGAACCCCTACTACATCTATGATTGGAGGAGATGTCGGAAGGCTCAATGAACCTTTCTACTCGTTCCGAATTCATGGTCCGGAACACGTTTTTACGATGATGATGTTCGACTACGATACGTTTAATCTTTCAGGACGATCTCGATGTTAATGTCCTTGGGCACCTGGATGCGCATTAGCTGCCTGAGAGCACGCTCGTCGGCGTCGATGTCGATGAGCCTCTTATGCACACGCATTTCCCAGTGTTCCCAGGTCGCCGTGCCTTCGCCGCTCGGGCTCTTTCTGGTCGGTACGACCAGACGCTTCGTCGGTAAAGGAACAGGTCCCGAAATGCTTACGCCTGTCTTTTCGGCGATCTTCTTTACCTGACCGCAAACGTCGTCGAGCTTTGTCGGAGAAGTGCCGGAAAGCCTGATCCTTGCTTTTTGTGCTGCCATGATATGTCACCTAAATAATATGAAAGGACGGACATAGTAGTCCATCCTTCTATATTAACCTTACCTCGGGGTGATGTCGATCACGACACCGGCAGCGATGGTCTGGCCCATATCACGGATAGCGAACCTGCCGAGCTGCGGGATCTCCTTGACCTTCTCGATGCACATGGGCCTGGTGGGCCTTACGAGCACGATGGCCGGGTCGCCCGCCTTGATGAAGGCCGGGTTCTCTTCCTTGAC
>NZ_DATJPM010000092.1 GCF_035506375.1 Methanocella sp. | reverse complement strand
GGGCTTATTCGTGCGGACGCACTGCGGGGCTCATCCCTTTTTTCGGCTTACCCGTCTGATAAAAGTCCATTAGCCGGCCATCGATCTCATCGAAGCCATAAACGACATGCGAAGAGCTATCGATCATTAGCGAATAGTACCTGTCCCGCTCCACGAAGGCGGCCATGGGCCGGCCAAGAGCGAACGCATAGCCCATTTCCCATATCGTCCCGGCGTCCCTGCCGTCGAGTATCGCGAACACGCCATCGCTATTCTTGATCTCCCGGCATAGAAGCCTGAAACGCCTGTTCTTCTCTGCTTTACTGCCCAGGTCGATCGGCGGATTGCGGTGGTACGTGCTGTATACTTCGAACCCGATCCCCTCGAGTGCGTCCTTTACGCGGCCGATGCGCAGGACCTCGTCGTCGCTGAAGAACGACCCGGATAGGAATAGTCTCATAGAATTTAATACGTAGCATCAATGATAAAATAGTTATTATTTCATAATAACAACGTAAAATTTAAGCGTTAATAGTATGAATTTTATTGCATGCACGATACTGGCGGTTGTATATACACAGGCCTGGAAAAAGATTATACGATAGAGGACCTGGCGGCGTTCCACGGCCACCTGGGCCCGTACATCGTTCTAGGATACAGGATGGGCAAATACGTAAGGCGATATTTCTGCCACGACCCGTTCAAGATGAGCGCCGTCGTCTACTGCTCGGGGAAGACGCCGCAGTCCTGCCTGGCGGACGGCGTGCAGATCGGCAGCGGCTGCACCCTGGGCAAGAGGAACATCGAGCTCGTAGTGAGCGACGAGGTCAAATGCGAATTCAAGGCGGACGGTAAAAAGCTGGTCATGAGGCTGAGGCCCATTAAATTCCCGCCCAGGGATGATCACCACTACAGTGAATTGATCGAGCGATTGGCCGCGGACATGTATGGCAGGGACGATACGGATCTCTTCACGGTAAGCTCGAACTGAGGGACAAGGGATTGGGCATCATTGACCTGAAAGGCATATACACGGCCTACGAGGGCGGTGACAGGCCGGTCATCAAGGACTTATCGCTGAGCGTTGATAGTGGAGAATACGTGGTCGTCGGAGGACCGAACGGCGCAGGCAAGACGACGCTTCTGGAGTCGGTTAACGGTATGGTCAGTATCACGCACGGCAGCGCGTCCGTCTGCGGCCTCGAAGTGCGGCGGCAGGGCATCGAGGTCCGGAAAAAAGTAGGGTATGTGCTCCAGAGCTTTTATTTTGACCCGTTTACACCCTTCACGGTCGAACAGGTCGTTCTCATGGGCCGATATGGCCGGCTTGGCCTGCTGAAGAGGCCCGGATGGGCAGACATCGAGGCGACGGAAAGAGCCATCCGGGCCGTCGGCATCGAAGACCTGGCTAATAAGCCGATCGGCACGCTGAGCGGCGGCCAGCAGCAAAAAGCGCTCATCGCCCAGAACATCGCCCGGGAGCCCGAGCTGCTTTTACTGGACGAGCCTTTTAGTAATCTGGACTTTAGCTCCCGGGAATACATCACCGGGATCCTGAAGAGCCTCGTCCGGAATGGCACGACGATCATGATGGTCTCGCACGCCTTCGACGGCCTCCCGGACATGCGGATACGCATCGTGGTCATGAACGCAGGGCGAATATCGTACGACGGCGCCTGCGGCGCCGGAGAGGTGGCGGACATCGTCCGCGCCCGGGCGGTGGCCTGAATGTTCCTGGAGCCGCTGATCCCGAACAACATCGTCTGCCACGCCATGGAGGCCATGATCCTGGCATCGATCTCTTGTGCCATTCTCGGAGTCTTCATCACCCGCATGAACCTCTCGTCGATCGGCGTCACCATGTCCCACGCGGCGTTCGCCGGGGCGGCCGTCGGCATGTTCATGGGCATCAATTCAACGCTGGCCGCCGTGGCCTTCTGCGTCTGCATCGCGGCGCTCCTGGGGCCACTGAGCGACCGGTCCCGCATGTCGGCGGATACGACCCTCAGCGTGCTATTCGCGATGTCCATGGCTGTCGCCGTCTTTTTCATCGCCTATCTCCAGTATTCGGGTAAAGGCCTGGCGGCGGGCAACCTCCTCTTTGGTAACCTCCTATCGCTTTACCGGCAGGACATTTACCTGCTGGCGCTCATCTGCCTAATCACAGTGCTGTTCATCATCGTCTTCTATAAGGAGATCCTGGCGATTATCTTCAACATGAAGATCGCGGAGGCTTCGGGGATCCGGACCAAACCCGTCTATTATGCCCTTTTATTCATTACCGCCATATCGGTCGCCCTGTGCATGAACATCGTGGGCGGGCTACTGATCTTCGTATGGCTCGTCACGCCCGCGGCGATCGCCTACCAGTTCTGCTTTAACGTGCGCAGTATGTTCGTCGTCGCGCCGCTCGTCGCGCTCGTGATCAGTGCCACGGGCGTCTGGGCCGGATTTCAATACACGCTGCCCATCAGCCCCCTGGTAGCAATCTTACTAACGCTTGTATTTTCCTTTTCAGTAATATTTTCATTAAAAAGGCGGGTAACAAGTAATAAAGGTTAAATAATTAGTAACATAACTTCTTATGTATGACAACCAATCGATTATTCCTTATATTGCTTGTGTCTTTACTGTTGATTTTTCTAATCGCGCCGGCCGCTGCAGAGCAGGCTACGGGGAAGATCCAGGTCGTCTGCACGACCAGCGTGCTCATGGACCCGATAACGTACATCGGCGGAGATAAGGTCGTGGCGATCAGTATTTCTGACCCCGCTTTATGCCCCGATGTCCAGAGCGACATCATACCGAGCCGCATCCAGATGAACGCTGATTTCATCAAGAACGCGGACTTGTTCGTCGCTTTTAACGACTCGAACGACCAGTACTTCAACATCCCGGCCGTTGAAAAATACATGTCCTCCAACAACTACGGAAACGTCACCTGGCAGTGCATTTCCAATCCCATGGCCGGATGGAACACGCCGGATACGGCGAAGGGAGTCGCCGCCCAGGTGAAGGGCTGGCTCGAGGCGAAGGACCCGGCGAATAAGAGCTACTACGAGCAAAGGTATGACGACTATCTGAAGCTGTTCGACGCCATTCAGCCGACGCCCGCGGAGAA
This sequence comes from Methanocella sp., assembly GCF_035506375.1. NCBI lineage: Archaea > Methanobacteriati > Methanobacteriota > Methanomicrobia > Methanocellales > Methanocellaceae > Methanocella > Methanocella sp. The sequence continues at coordinate 22,965 of NZ_DATJPM010000092.1, read as the reverse complement.
GGCGCAATTGAACCAGACCAAGGTCATCGTCATGATGTGGCAGATGGACCCGGTGCAGGGCTGGCTGGGCATGGACGTCGTGAACTTCTATGCGCCCGAGTTCGTCATGAACGGATCGAAGACCGCCGACAAGGTCGTCGCGGACATCAACGCCAATCCGGACAAATACAAGAATGTATCGTATATCATCGAGAACATGCAGTCCGGCGAGCTGGCCAAGGGCATCGAGGAGGCCCTACACGACCATGGCATCAACGCAAAGCGCGTCATCTTCACGAACTTCCCCAGCTCGGTGCCGAATACGGCCACGATGGCCGATGTGCTCAAGTACAATAAGCAGCTGGTACTGCAGACGACATCTTCGCCGACAGCCGTACCCACGACAGCAGCGACAGCACAGCCAACGCCGGTGGGTATCGAAGCCATCGCAGCCGGTATGCTGATCGGAGTAATAATAGCCATATTCAACCGTAAGAAATAAATCTCCAGGGGCCTCGAAAGAGGCCCGTTTTTTTATTTAATATTCCACAATTCTAGCCCAGGACAATATGTGAAACAATCATATTGTTATATGCAGTCTGCCGATCAAATAATAAAAAACCCGATAATCCAGTATTAAAATATGAGGAATATGAGGATTGAACGGGCGCAAGAGTATTAGCGTTGGGAGGCTGGTGCGTTATTCGAGTCAAGCGTTTTTCGAGCTTTCTGTACCCGGAGGAGGGTTGGTCGAACATTAACATCTTGCGCCCTCACCCCAATGTTATTACGATAATTTAATATTGTGTTACTAGTTGATAAAGATTTCTATAATAGTAATAAAAAGTTAGTTTGGTATTAAGATGTTGATAGGTTTCTTTTTTATCACAGTCCAGATTTTATAGGGGTTAAATTAGGATAACTGGTTGAGCCACTAGCTTATTTTGATAATCAATATGAGATTAGATCACCGCAATCCAGGTTATATTATTTTTAAAAATCAAGTCAAATTGTGTGAACAAAACCTATAAATATTTTTCAAAAGTAATACTAATAGATAAATTTGTAACAAAAAACGTTTGTAAAATAAATAATTGTAAGAATAAGTGGTGATATCAAGCATGAAATATTCAAAGCTTTTAATCGCTACCATTTTAATGATGGTAAGCATCTCGCTACTGATTGCGGGCTGTACGACCACGAATACGGGCGCTTCGGCCACGCCGTCGGCGACGACGACGCCGGCCCCGCAGACGGTCACGGTCATCGACGACCGGGGCATGACGATCACGGTGCCCTACCCGTGTAAACGTATCGTGTTCCTGGTCGAGAACGCGATGAACACGATGTACGCCATCGGAGGCGCCGACGATATTGTGGGCATCGGCGACATCTGGATGCCCCAGTACAAGGAGGCCTTCTTCCGCGCCGTGGACCCGGACTATAATGCCACCCTGAAGATCTCCACGAGTAACGGCGCGGACCTGGAAGCGCTGGCCAAGGCGAAGCCGGACCTGGTCGTGCTCTGGTCGGCGGACTGGAATGACAAGGACACGAAGGCCATCTCGGAGAACCTGCACGTGCCGGTCTACGGCGTCTACCTGAGAAACTTCAGCGACATCTACAAGCAGCACCGGGACTTCGCCAAGATCACGGGCAACGAGCAGCGCGGCCAGCAGGTGCTGGACACGATGAACGCCACCATGAAGAAGGTCACGGACGTCACCGCCACGATACCCGATAACCAGAAGCCGACGGTCTACTGGATGTGGGGCGACGTCTACGGCACGGCGGGCTTGCACAGCTCGACCAACGACCTGATCAACGCGGCGGGCGGAAAGAACGTCCTGAATAACTGGAACAACGACACGAAGTACGACGAGCACCCGGTCCTGACCATGGAGGCGATCCAGGCGCTGAACCCGGACGTCATCTACATGTGGTACAACCCCAAGCTCGACCCCAAGGACGTCATGACCGGCGACGACTTCAAAGCCTGGCGGAACATCAGCGCCGTCAAGAACGGCCGCGTCTACGAGCTGAACGACCCGTTCCTGGACGACTCCATGACCTCGCGGCTGCCCCTCGTGGTGATGAAGATCGCCAAGAACATCAACCCGGATAAGTTCGCCTCGCTGGACCTGAACAAGGAGTACGACGCATTCTTTGTATCGGTCTATGGAGTGCATTACCCCGGGTATGCAAAGGCATAAGGTGGACGGGCAATGGCGATAACCCCGAAGATGTGGAAGACCATCGCCGCTTTTTTATTTATAATTTCGCCTCTGCCGGCGTTCGTGATATCTCTTTTCATCGGCAGTTTCGGCCTTTCGATTAACGAGACCCTCGGGGTCCTTGTTTCCCGGATCTTCGGCACGGGCCTGGACTATCCCGGCATGTACAACAGTGTCATCTTCGACGTCCGGCTGCCGCGCATCCTGACGGCGCTGCTGGTCGGCGGGGCGCTTTCCATATCGGGCGCCTCCTTCCAGGGCATCTTCAAGAACCCCCTCGTTGACCCGTATATCCTCGGGCTGTCATCGGGCGCGGCGTTTGGCGCCGCCCTGTCCATCGCCATCCTGCCCACGCTGCCCCTGGAGCCGGCCGCGTTCGCGTTCAGCCTGCTCGCCATCGGCCTGGCCTACCTCATGGCCCGGAATAAGGGCGAGACCCCGGTGATATCGCTCGTCCTCTCGGGCGTCATCACCTCGGCCATCTTCACGGCGCTCCTGGGCATCGTCCAGATCAAGACGAATGAGAAGGCCCTCCAGAGTATCGTCCTCTGGATCATGGGCACCTTCAACGCCTCCACCTGGTCGAAGCTGAACGAGTCCTGGTACCTCATCGTGTTGGGGTGCGCGGTCATAATCCTGCTGCGGTGGCGGCTCAACGTGCTCGCGCTCGGCGATGAGGAGGCGAAGTCCGTGGGCATGAACACGGAATTATATAAAGTATTATTCATCGTGGCCGCGTCGCTCGTCGCCTCGGCCTCCGTGGCGATTGCGGGCATCATTTCCCTGGTCGGCCTCATCGTGCCGCACATGATACGCATGGTCATCGGCCCGGACCACCGGCTGCTCATCCCGCTCTCGTTCACGTTCGGGGCGGCATTCCTCGTCATCGTGGACGACGCCTCCCGGGCGGCTTTCGGGTTCGAGATCCCGGTGAGCATCATCACGACGCTCATCGGCGCGCCGTTCTTTATTTTTATTTTGCGCCGGGCGAAGGTGGGCGGCTGGGAATGACCGAAGGCATCCGAATCGCGGGCATCGGCAAGGCCTATGGCGGCCTGAAAGTCCTGGAGGGGATCGACGTCTCCATCGAGAAGGGCTCCGTCGTGGCTTTACTTGGGCCGAACGGGTGCGGCAAGACCACGCTCCTGAAGATCATCAGCCGCTATCTCGTGCCGGACCATGGCAACGTATTTCTCGAAGGGAAAAATGTTGCCGAAATGCGGCCGGTGGAGCTTTCGAAAAAGATGGGCAGCGTCCCGCAGTCGCACCGATCGTCCTTTCCCTTTGCGGTGATCGACGTCGTTCTAACCGGCCGGGCGCCGTACGTAGGGGCCTTCTCGACGCCTTCCAAAGCGGACCTCGAAGTCGTCACGTGTGTGCTCTCGACGCTGGGCATCGCCCACCTGGCGGATATGCCCTATACGGCCATCAGCGGCGGCGAGCGCCAGCTCGTGATGATCGCCCGGGCGCTGGCACAAGAGCCGGAGTTCTTATTGCTCGACGAGCCTACGACGTTTTTAGACTTAAAGAACCAGATGCGCGTGCTCGCGCTCGTCACCGGCCTAGCGAGAGAAGAAGGAATGACCGTCGTAATGACTCTGCATGATCCTAACCACGCTCTTATCTATTCAGACGATGTCGTCCTTCTCGCGAAGCTCGATGGGGGCCGCAGCAATGTCGTCGCCCGGGGAAGGGCTCTGGACGTGATGACGGCCGAAAACATCCAGGCGGTTTACGGTGTGGACGTCCAAATCATCGAACACGAGAATAAAAAAATCATACTGCCATATATAAAATAAGAAAAAAAATTGCTGAAGAGTATTTACTTCTTCGGAGTTTTCTTCGGGTTGTGCTTGGCGCAGGTGGCGCACATGGGCATTACCTCCTATTAAAAAATATCTTTTTAACTGATTGAATATATATTTTATCTTATCAATAATAATTAAAATCGTAATACATAGGTCAATTATTCAATGGATGAAAGCATAATTGATGTTAAATTTAAAATTTTTATCAATTTTAAAAGAGTATCGAATTAATATCCAATATATCGTTGATTAATAAAATAAATGTTCGCTTTATATGACCATTATAGAAATATTTAATACTAAGTAATACATTATTTTATATTTGTAATATTAGCGCAAGAGGATAGACAGGATAACCACCCGAAATAAGATATAAATTAAGTTTCATCCAATCGTTCACCTCATAACAAAAATGTCCCCTTGCGCTTATATTAAAAACGCTGAATGGGAGTCGACGCACGATGCAGGATCTGATGCGCATAGGTATTTCCGTCCCGGAACAGCTCATGGGACGCTTCGACGCGATCATCGGCAGCCTGGGATATTCCTCGCGGTCCGAGGGCATCCGGGACGCCATCCGAAATTACATCCGGTATGAGGAATGGATGAGCGAGGTCCACGGGGAGCGGATCGGCATCATCTCCTTCGTATATGGAGAAGACCATCGGGCCATGGTTTCGGGCCTCGTGCGGGTCAAGCACGAGTACGCCGGCCTGACCCTGACGACGGTCCACAAGTACCTGGATACGGATAATTGTATGGACGTCATCGTCGTGCGGGGAGAAGGCGATAGCATAAAACGCTTTGTCGATAAGCTGATGTCGCTCAAGGGAGTTAAGCACGTCCGGCTGACCACGATATCGCCGGAAGATCTCGTGTAAAAAATTAATTTAGGGAATCGGCCAGCGCCCCGAGCTCCGGTATTTTCATGTCCAGCGCCCGCCCTTCGAGCGTGGCCCGGAACAACCCCTTGTCCTCGGGTATCACGGCTACGACGTGCTTGCCTTCAAACCACCCGAGCACCTGTTTTTTAATGTCCTCGTCCATCTTGTTCAGCACGAAGTGGACCTTCGTCCCGTTACCGCCTACCATGGCCTCGATCTTGCGCGAGAGCCGGAGCGACTCGTAGGAGGGGTCGACGATGACGAGGATGTGGTCGAAGCCGGCCTCGATGCCGCGGCCCAGGTGCTCGATGCCCGCCTCGGTGTCCGCGATGACGACGTCCTTTTCGCCCAGCGCCAGATTCTTAAAAAGCAGCTCGGAGAGCGACCCCATCGTGCAGGCGCAGCCCTCGCCGAAGTCGTGGATCTTGCCCACGGCCATGAGGCGTATACCGTCCTTCTCGACGACGTATGCCGAAGGCAACGTGGCGATCGACCAGTTCATCTCGAACGGCGGCTTTGACCGGTCCGTGTAATATTCGACGATCTTCTTCGTGGCCGCTTCCTTGCCGCCGAAATGGCCGATAAAGTCGGCGGGCTCCTCCATCCCGAGCTGCCGGTGGAGGCCGTAGTTGGACTCGTCCAGGTCGACGACTAGGACGTTTAAGCCCCGGACGGCCATTTCCCTCGCGAGAAGCGCCGAAACCGTGCTCTTGCCGCAGCCGCCTTTTCCACACACTGCGATCTTCATCCGATATCTCCTTAATGGTAAAATGTTATTATCGCATAAATATTTTGCTTTTTTTAACACTTAATAATCTGAATTTTTAATTTATTGTTACTAAATCAGGGATAATACAAAAATTAAAAGGGTTAAAATTAACAAATGGCGTCTTTAGCATGGAACAAAAGATATTTTATGTCATAAGTAATATTTTATTAAAAATTAATGTTATATCGTATCGAGCGTGACAACAATGGAACAGGAACTCATGCGCATCGGCGTATCCTTACCGGATAATCTCTTAGGCAGGTTCGACGAGATCATCACGAAGCGGGGCTACTCCTCCCGGTCCGAGGGCATCCGGGACGCCATCCGCAACTATATTCTGAATTACGAGTGGATGAGCGAGGTCCATGGCGACCGTATCGGCATCATATCGCTCCTCTATGACCACGATCAGCGTGGCCTTGTCAACAATATAATCGACATCCAGCACGACAACAGCGAGCTCACGCAGTCCTCGGTCCACGTCCACATAGACGAGCATAACTGCCTGGAGATCCTCACGCTCAGGGGCGACGCCAAGGACATCAAGGCATTTGCCGAGAAGATGATGTCACTAAAGGGCGTGAAGCACGTTAAGCTCACGACCATCACGCCGGGCGCCGAGCTTTAAGGCCAATTATTTAATATATATTTAATTATTATATTATTATTTGTGGTTTAAATGCACGATGAGAAAGGGCACGAGCATAAGCACGGCAAAAAAGAGGAAGAAGAGCTAAAAATGCATGAGCATGCCCACGGGGGCGGCGAAGCCGGCGAGCACGAGCACGAGCACGTCCACAAGCACGCCCACGAGCATGAGCATGGTGAAGAAAAACACGCCCACGAGCACGAGCATAAGCACAAGCATGGGCATAAGCATTAGTCGATTTTTATTTTTTTAAATAACGCCATCTTTATTACGTATTAATAGAATTATAACACGAGTTAGTTGTAAGTCTATTAATCGGTGTTACCATGGGAGATATCGGCATTATCCTGGTCCAGCACGGTGACTTCCCCTTCGATTTCAAGGAGAAGCAGAGGCCGATGTTCGATTTCATCGAGGGCATGCTGGAAAAGATCAGCGATAGGACCCGGGACCTGCCTCGAAAGCCCGACGACCCGTATTCGTGTGACATGCGCATGCTGGCCGACGAGGTCCGGAAAGCGGGGGGCTTTAAACACTTCGAGGTCGGCTACATGGAATTTTCCAGCCCCACTATCGAGGAAGCCGTCGAGAGGCTGGGATCGCAGGGCGTCAAGAAGATCATCCTCGCCAACTCGCCCGGCCTCATGATGCGCAGCTCCCACAGTCTCCTGGACGTGCCCGCGATCCTGCGGGAGATTTCGGCCCGCCATCCGGCCCTGGAGTTAATATATGCCCGCCCCGGCATACCTTTTGAACGGATAGCCAGTCTTTTTATAAAGCGGATCGACTCGGCGCTTGGCAAAAATATCGCGCTGGCAGCAATAATGCCCATAGCCGCTCTAGGGGACGATTTCGGCGTCGTGATGATTGCCCATGGCGATATCCCCCTGGAGCACCTGAGCTCCGGCGAGCTCGGCATGGGAAAGGCGGAGAAACACATCGAAGAATGGTCCGATATGGTCCGAAAGTGGCCGCGCAACGAGGAGAATGACCCGCTGTCCTACGATACGCTGGAGCTGGAAAAGCTGATCCGCGAGAAGGGCGGCTACAGCAACTTCCATGTCGGCAACCTGGAGTTCGCCTCGCCAACGCTGGAGGAGGCCCTCGATAAGGCGCTGGATCAGGGCGCTATAAAGATCATATTCATCGGCGGCACTGGTTTCTGCGACCGGAGCTCGCACACGCTCGTGGACATACCGGAAGCCGTCAATAAGCTCCAGGAAGCCCACCCAGAGATAAAGATGACGTACGCCTATCCCGACATGGGGCTCGTTAGCGCGGACTTCGCTGCCATCATCGTCGATAAGATATTTGAAGCGCTCGAAAAGGGCGGCCTGCCGCTATAAAAAGGATTATTCGATCTTATGCCTGCCGTTATGGTTCTCGTAGGCGATACAGCCCTCGCATTCGCCGCCGATCTCCTCTTTCGCCTTAAACTCTTTTTTATGGTTCTCATAGACGCGCATGGCCTGCGCCATGACGGCGGTGCTGGAAAGCGCGCTGCCGATGAGGATGGCTTCGAAGACCTCGTCGTCCGAGATGCCTTTTCGGGCCGCGACGCGGAGGTGCATGTTCAGGCAGTGGTCGCACTTTAGAGCCGTGGCGACCCCGATGGTGATCAGCTCGACCGTCTTCTCGTCCAGGTGTTCGGGGCTCCTCAGGACGGCGTCGTCGTAGATGATCTTCGGCAGGAGGACGTTGGGCTTGTCGCTCATCGCCTGGAGGATGAATGGAACTTCGCCATAGTCTTCCTCAATGTTCTTGAGGAGCTCCTTGACAGCCTCATCTGGCTCCTTGCCGAACAGGCTCTTGATCGTGTTCTCGAACTTCATTCAACATCACGTCCCGGGCTGAGAATTGAAATAGTATGAGTAGCCACAGTATTTATAGATTATCAGATTGCTTTAATCAATTGTTTTGTTAACGCGAGGTATAAAAATGGGTCGCCGAGGGATGTTACTTTTTTGTATCTTATTGATTTCAGCGATATCCTTTTTTAGTTTTTCGCCTGCGAACTGTTCCGCTCAAAGCCAAACGGGCCATAATGGCACGGTAGATGTGGTATTGATCTATAGCCACGGCTGCGTCGCCTGCGAAAGGGCCAGGCCCGTGACCATGCAGGCGCTCTCGGACATTAACAATAGTACGACGATCAAGGTCAATTATGTGGAATACGTCGACACTTCTAAGGAAGGGCTGGAATACATCGATCGGTATCATCTAAATGGCGTCCCGGGGATGGTCATCAATGGAAATACGGTAATAGGATCGGACGAGTTCGAGGGCGACCGGGGAGTCGTGTATAACCTGATAATACAAAAGATCAAGGACGCAAACCAGTATAAAGTGCCAGTAACAATAGACAGGACGATCATTAGAGACCCTTCAAATGCGTCCATGCTGATCGTGTCGAATACCATCCGGAATGAGGGCAATGAGACGGTGATCTTGAGCTTTTCCGACGGGGAAGGTAACGGCATAAATGTCATAGCGGGAAAAGCATCCTGGGAAGGTGCGATTCAGCCCGGCAACAGTGTCAGCCTTGCTTATAATGCCACGGTAAGCGGCGACATCGACAGGACGCAGAGCCCTGAGATAACGTATCTGGACACGGAAGGGTCCCATGTGATAGTCATGCCGGAAGATACAGTCCCGCCCGTATATCGCTTCGACGTCCTTACGCTTTTGGCCGCCGGCGTGATAGCCGGATTCAATCCGTGCATCATCGCCATCCTGATATTCATATCGGCGGAAGTCGCATCTGCAACGGGAAATAAGTGGGACGTGATGCTAAACGTCCTTGTCTTTTGCCTGGGCATACTGGTAGTATACCTTCTTATCGGCGCGGGACTCTTCGAGGCAGTGAGCTTTATTCCCTGGCTGAGCGACTATCTGGAGTATGCGGTCATCATCATAATCCTGGCTCTCGCCGCCTATTCGTTTTTAAACGCGTACCAGAGGTATAGCGGCAAAGCGCCGGGAGCAGCTACTCGCAGCCTGATCGCGTCGGTCAAGCCGCTATATACAAAATACCGTCTGGCGGGGAGCTTTCTGCTGGGCGGCCTGTTCGGCATGGTAAAAATGCCCTGCGCCGGTGGCATATACCTCGCCATCCTGAGCAAGATCGTATTGTCAAAAGAGGTAATTTCGGGGGCCTTTTACCTGCTCGTCTTTGACTTTGGGGTCATTTTGCCGGTGCTTGCCCTTGGGTTATTATTAGCGCTGGGCTTTGGCGCGGAACGCATGGAAAAGATAAGGTCCCGCCATGCGGTGCTTCTTCATATCCTGAATGGCTCTATTCTGGTACTACTTGCGGCCGGGTTCTTTTTTAATATCATTTAAAGGGAAAGCTTTTACCTTATCATAGGTTACTTTTTCTTATATGCAAGAAAAATATGGCGCTTTACTCTTCACGATTCTATTTTATACTATTGCCATCCTTGGCATAGGCCTTGTTATAGCCTTTATCATTGGGGCATACATTGGCCTGATGAGCGGTACGGATATTTTCCAGGCGCCTCAATTCTTCCGTGCGCTGAGCAACGTCCTGTTCTTCACGGGCGCCATCGTCTTCACATTCGGCGCGTTCGTCGAGTTCTTCGTTAAGGCCAGCTCGCCGTCCATCGCCCGTGCCATGATGCTTCCCCACGAAGTATTTTCGAGGCGTTTTGCCCTGGAGGAAAAAGATAAAGACGCTGCCCGTACGGATGAGTATGCTCCTGGCGGCTGGATGCTCATTGCCATCGGCGCCATCATCATCATCATCTCTGCGGCCTTCGCTTACGTTTCGATGAAATAATCCATATTAATATTAAATTACGAAAAAGTATAAATTTTCAAACCATACTTATTCAACTATGCCCGTTCGCTTAAGGTGCATTCTCTTCGCCACGCTGCTCGTAGCGGTCACGTCGATCGCCGTTCCGGCCTTCGCCGACGAGACATACCTCGTCCACGGGGATTTCCAGCGCTATAATTCTAATATCGTCATCCATTTGCTCCAGGTCAACGTCACCGATAATTACATGGGCAATATCTACCCGTCGAAGGCGCCCCAGGACACGAAATGGGCCCACCTCGTCTACCAGTATGAGAATACAGGTGACCAGATGGAGGTAGGCAACATCCAGTATGAGCTAATCGACAGCCGGGGCCGGGTCTATAAGTTCAACCCGAACCAGGACGAGTATTCGGGCGTGGAGGTGCAGCCGCACTCGAAGTCCGACATCCGGTGGAACGAGATACCTATACCTAAGGACGCCGTGCTTACGAAGGTGCACGTCTTCGAAGGCACGAACCCGAGTTTGCTTTTAGCTAACGAGACCTACGACCTGCAGGCCTTCGGCACGCCCACGCCTACCGTTGTGCCTTCCACGCCTGTGCCATCGATCTACAGATTCGGCTGCTGCTCGCCGCTGTTACCGTTCATCCTAATCGGCAGCCTCGCCATCGTGGGAATATATACGAAAGGCCGCAGCATTAAAAAGTGATACTAAGCCCATCTCAAAATTACTGCTGTGTTGAATAAGTCTGTATATTGTGCACTTCTCCGGCTTAAGCCCGCGAAGACTGTTTCGAGCGCAAAGTCAAAGAAGCATATGCGAAGACCGCGAAGCTACATTTAAAGATTTATTATTAAATGAATGAGTTTAGTCATAATTAATTTCTTTTGCTGTGTTGAATTACTCCCGTATTTTAAGCTTTTTAAGGGCACTGAGGGCACTATTTTTCACCACAGAGGCACGAAGAGCACGGAGGCCCACAAAGTCTTTTTTTAGATTAAGTTACAAAGTACACAAAGCCGGTTCATTGACATCAGGGCACGAAGGATACAAAGACACAGTGGAATGAACAAGAGCACTTTTTACCCCTGTGCCTTCATATCCTGTATCTTAGAAGTTCAAAAAGCGGCTTTGTGTCCTTTGTCTCTTAATTATAAAAAAGTCTTTGTGGGCCTCCGTGCTCTTCGTGCCTTTGTGGTGAAAAATAGTGCCTCCGTACACTCTGAGACTTAAAAGGGCATATTCAACAAAGCAATAATTTCTAAAGGCCTTTACGAAAAAGATCAACGATAAAGTATTGTAAGATAAAAAAAACTATGTCGATGACAGTATCGTAATGACCACGCTTACACCTTTACGGTAGTCGCCGTGCACCCGGTCCTCGACCCATACCCGGCCTCCATACTTATTGGCGATCTTTTTGACCAGGTAAAGCCCCATCCCGCCCTTCAGGCTGGCCTTGACCGGCCGGAAGACCTCCGACTTGAATTCATCGGGGATACCGGGGCCATTATCGGATATTTCGAGCCGGCTGCCCCCCGAGCGTTCTCTCACCATGCGGATATCGACGTCGACCGCCTGGGCTCTGGAGTGGTCGATGCTGTTCTTCAGTATCTCAAAAATAGCGTACTTGAGTAGCAGGCCGATTTCCACGCTATCGAGCCCGGAGGATTTGACGCTAATTTTTTTATGGGACGCTTCCGCGATCTGCTCCACGGCCGATCTCGCGTAATCGACGGCGCCCTTTAGCGGGATGTTATCCAGGGCAGTATTATCGTTTAAGGAGTGAAGCAGCGTGGCCACATCCTTATCATTCACGCCCGCCTGCAATGTCCTGGCGATGATGTTCGCATAAAGTATTGCATCTTCCGCCTTCTCCGCGGCCGCCTCTTCCTGCAGCTTCATATTAAGCGCCGCCGCCACCTGGACGCATAAGGATTGCAGCGCCTCGGAATCGGCCGGCGTCAGGACCTTATCGTTGATCACTGTCAACACGCCGACGAGCTTATCCTGGTCGACCAGGGGCGTGACCACGATGTAATCCCCGCCGAGCTTCTGGATGGCGGACTTGACCTCGGGCATGAGCCCGTAGTCCTTCATGGCCATGACGATCTGTTTTCTGTGGTAGGCCGTCCTGCCCGCCAGGCTCGGGGAGTCGGGGACAATAGGCTGAAGAGAGATGTAGGACTTGAGCTTTTCAGTCCATCCCTTGCTCGCCACCAGCTCGACCCGGCTATCCCGGGCGAGGTACCCGGCGAAGGCCAGATAATGAGTCGTATCCCTCAAGAGCCAGAGCACTTTCTCAAAAAGTTCCTCAGCGCCCTTAGCCTGAGTCGCCATTCGGGGTATGTCCGCGAGCACCTTATCGAGCGTGATCTTCCTGATGCGGATCTCGTCGCTGACCTTTTCGCCCTTCATCCCCTGCATCGGCCGGCATTCCATGGCGAAATAGCGCCGCTTGCCCAGCTTATCCGTATCTTCATATACCGCGCCGGGCCTGCATACGCCCCTCGCGCCGGGGAATAGCTGGCTGAGCTTTGCGCCTGCTCCGAGGCCCCTGTGAGAGAACCATTCGCTGAAGACCGCGTCGCACCAGACGATGGTGCCGTCGCTGGCGACTATGCATTTTCCGTCGGCGGGTATAAGCTCCATACATATGCAGTGGCCACGTTATTCGTATTAAACTTTTATATTTGCCTGCGCACCGGCCTCTTTTATCCTTTTGTACAAATTGTTTAACCTGTTTGTGTTTATATAAAAATAAATTAGGACATTTAATCGTCAGATTTAAGCCATATTAGCGCTTAATGTACAAATGCAGTAATGCTGCAGTGGAAAAGCATATGGGTATAGGAAATATGTCAGTCGTCAAGGACGCCACAAAGCTGGGCGGCCTGCTAATGCCCCTGCTGGTCATTTTCGGCCTGCTCGTGTTATGGGTACTGATCGTTGTGATCTGCCTATTCCTCGGGCAGGGACTCGACGTGCCACTTTACGGCAATATCTTGATACACTAACCCTTTTTAAATTTTTAAGACGCGAAAATGATTTAAATATCCGGGCCGCATAATGCTCCTTCATGTCCGATAGAGCTCTCGCCGGCAAGTGCGGCATGTACTGCGGCAGCTGTCCCGTACACCGCGCATCCCGGGACGGGGACGAAAAAAAGATCTTCGAGCTTTCTTTCAAGACCCGCTGTACCATCGACATGATCAAATGTGAAGGCTGCGGCACTGCCGACCGATTCGCGTTAAGCAAGAGATGTATTTTCCGGAGGTGCGCCCTGGGCAGAGGCCTCGAGTCCTGCAGTATGTGCAATGAGTTCCCCTGCGATTCCCTGCAGGGGCTTTATGAGGACGACATGCGGTCGAAGGGCGAGGCAGAAAAGAACGCCAGGCGTATCCTCGAGGCCGGTATCGATAAATGGCTGGAGGAGGCCGAAGCCCGGTGGCAGTGTAAACACTGTGGCAGTAAGCTCGCCCTGGATATGAAAGAGTGCCCCGGCTGCAAATCTGTGGTTAAGCCACTGTAAGCTTAATTAATAATTCTGGGGATGTATGGATGAAAGAATGATTATTATTTATTAGATATTTGGTTACGCCAGGCGGCACCAAAATTTTATTAATATTTTTTATAGCCTTAATGAGTTCATCAAAACATTATTATGGTTTAACCCCACATTCAGCCCTCTGATGATGGTAAAGGAGGGCCGCGTCTCTATCGAGACGGGTAACGCGTTCTATAATCCCCGGATGGAGATGAACCGGGACATTACCGTCGCTTGCTTAGAGGCCCTACCGGAGATATCGGATTATATTGACGTTATGTCGGCTTCGGGCATCAGGGGGATCCGGGTGAAGAAGGAAGTATCCCGGGATATAAGGGTCACGTCGAACGACTGGGATGAGCCCGCCTGCGAGATCATAAAAAATAACGCGGAAGCGAACGGCGCCTGCCTCGAAGTATCGAACTGCGGCGCCAACACGCTGCTTTCGCAGCGCTCCTTCGACTTTGTGGACATCGACCCCTTCGGTACGCCCGCGCCGTACATTAATTCAGTCTGCTGGGCCTCGAAGCGTGCCATGGGCATCACGGCGACGGACACGGCCCCGCTCTGCGGCGCCCACCTCAAGTCGGGCATCCGGACCTACGCCGCATATCCGCTCAAGACCGAATATTACCCGGAGATGGGGCTGCGCATCCTGCTGGGCAAGGTCGCCCGGGAGGAGGCGAAATACGACCGGGCGCTTAAGCCGCTGCTCTGCCATACGACGGAGCACTATATACGGCTGTACCTCGGCGTTTCGCATGGGCGGGCGGAGGCGGACGCGATGATGAAGGACATCGGCTTTATCGTACATTGTTTTAAGTGCAAGAACAGGTTCGAGCTGAAGGGGCTCGCCGTCCAGGCGACCGAGACGTGCCCGGTGTGCGGCGCACCCGTGCGAGTGGCCGGCCCGCTATGGCTTGGCATGACAAAGGACCGGGCATTCGTAGAGAAGGTCATCGGTGTGCTGGAGGCGGGCCAGTTCAATAAAAAAGAGAGAGCTATTCGCATGCTAAGCCTGGTGAGGGACGAGCTGGATACATCCACATTCTATGACCATCATGCCATCTGCCGGGACCTCAAGGCCACGCCCACGGACATCCCGACTCTTCTGGGCGACCTGAAAAGGCAGGGCTATGCAGCATCGCGCACCCATTATATGGGGGTCGGATTCAAGACGGACGCCCCGATAAATGTCATCCGGGGAACCGTATTACGATTATCCGGCTGAGCGCTTCTATCACAACTATTATATGTTTCGATGAAGTATAGTTAAAAGGTTAAAAGCCAAATTAAGTATAATATTTGAAAAAAGTCGGGGTATAGTCAAAAATAATTTGCAAAGCGACTGTAAGCTTTATAAACACTAAATGCTTACTTAGTGTCTGTTGGGTGTTCGGTGAGGATATGCCTGATCTGAATTTGATAAATATCCTGATAATGGTATCTATCGTCATTATATCTCTCGCGATTATGCTCGCTATATTAAAAGTGCGAGAGATCGAAAACGGAACTTTGAAAACGATAATTTATATTATACTTGGTCTCGTGCTGTTCGCAACAGTGGGTTTCGCCTATAATATGTGGGAGAACCAGCCTTCGGGGGAGATAATGTATGCCAGCGATATCGTCGCGCCATATACCCAATTCTACCCAACTCTCGTTCTTTCCCTGGCTATTGCGGCAACGGTGCTGATCACGTACATGGAGAAGGACAGCTATTCATTCATCTTCGCGGGCATGGGCTTCGCCGTCCTGGCGCCGGACATTTACAAGTATATATTCCTGAACGGCCGTGCGGACCTGGCGCTCCTCGGCTGCGCCCTCTGGGCTGTCCTGTTCGTCATCTGGGCGTTCATCTGGAAGGATCACACGATGAGCGAGACGACGTTGAGCGAAAAGATAATGACCTCGCTCAAGGCGACGTTCATCTCGTATCCGATCTATCTGTTCACGGCCATCATTGCCGTATTCGGGGAAAGCCCCCGCGGCATCGATGCCGGCGCCCTGTCCGGTATAGCAAATTCAATACCCGATATCATAATGTTCATACTGGTAACGATTTGGCTCTATTTCCTCGTTAATATCATCATCGTCTCCTTGATGTTCGTCGCCCATGATCTGATATTACATCTTTTAAATTATCGGCGTGTCGTAAGCAAAAAGGGCATCATCTATGAAAAGATCCCCTCCGCATCGGCGATCGCTGCGGCGGCTACCAGGCCCCGGGTGAACCATTACGCGGGCCTCATGAGCGAGATGGATCTCTTCAGCAAGAATATCGGCGAAGTGGACCGCATCAAGGCGGCGTCCACGATAGGGCGCTTCAAGAGTGAGTACCAGACTCTCGCCGCCAAATATAATGGCGACGACAAGACGGACGCGGAAAAAATGATAAAGAATATAGAGATTGAGTTCATGAAGAAGTACTGATCCCTATGACGCTGCTGAACCGCGAGGACATGATCAAGATCATCGAGACCTGCGAGGTTAAGGGCCAGGACGAGGCCATCGTCCGGGCACTTATGTACATTAATCTTGGCTATCCTATCATGCTCTACGGTCCTCCGGGCAACGGCAAGACGACAATTGCCGAGCATATTTTAAACTATATATCCAGCGGCGACAACTACTACCGCATCGAGGCCACGGAAGGGATGACCGAATACCATACCATCGGCGGCTTTCATCCGCTCTCGATGTCGGGGAATCCCGAGCTGTCCCAGAAGTTCATCTACAAGGATGGTATCATCACCCGCTCGGTGAAGGAGCATAAGAACCTCCTGATCGACGAGTTCAACCGTGCCCCGACGACCGCTTATTCTGGTTTGTTCATGCTTTTATCCGCGGGCATACTGCCCGTCGAGTACAGCGAGGAGGTCCTGAAGAAGCCGGATAACTGGGTGCTGGTAGTCACGGCAAACCTGGGCGACGAGGGCACGTTCAAGATGAGCTCTGCTCTCAAGCGCCGGTTCATCCCGATCTTTATAGGCTATATTAATCGCTTCACCGAAGAGAAGGTCATCCGCTCCTATGCCCCGAACATGGACCCGGCCATCGTGAATGCCATCCTGGACTTCGCCGAGGAGACGAGGAGGCTCTGGCAGGAGGAGAAGGTACTCCCCCTGGGCCTGTCCACGGACGGCGTCATAAAGATGACGCGGTACTGCGATCTTTCGATCTCGGAGGGCCTGGACGGCAAGACCGCTTTCACGGATGCCGCGATGCACCAGGGCATCGTCATCGCCGACGAGACGGACTATGCATCCATACAAACGGTTAACGAGCTGGCCTTGAGGATCGCGAGCCGCCTATGATCTTCGACGACGATACCAGGATCCGCGAGGCCTGCGCTAAGTGCCTGACAGACCCCTCGGACGTCGACGCTTATGACGATCTGATGAACGGCACGCGCATCATCGGCCGCAGCTTTTTACGCTTATATAATATCATGCCGTCAATGACCACCCGCATGGTCTATTCCTCATATTCTGGCGGCGGCATCATCTCTTTTGACCGGACTATCTCGACCTTCGGCCAGCATGGCAAGACGCTCGACGGCGTCATCGCCCGCTATCGCCTCAAGGACGTGAAAAAGCTGAACCTCGCCATCATGTACGACGACTCGAACTCCATGACCGCCTGGTGGAGGAATAAGAATATGGGAGCGACGGTCAACGAGTCGCAGTCGCCCCAGTCATACGCCAAGGTGGCCTGTCTGGCCCTCATGGAAGGCTTAGGAAAATCGGCCGACATCAGCCTGTGGACCTTCGGCAGCCGGGCCGAGGGGCCGTACAATGCCAGCGCCAACATGTACCGCCAGCTCATTTCCCGTAATGGCTCCGGAGGTACCCGCCTGGACCTGGCGCTCCAGTCCCTGACTGACCAGGGCTGGCACCGTAAGCGCGGCTCCAAGGTCATCATCGTCCTCACCGACGGCGTGCCCGAGGTCGGCCGTAGCGTCTATGCCGAGGACGTGCTCGTGAACATGAAGGCGTTCGAGCTGATCCGGAATATTCAGTATAACCATGCCCGGTTCCTCTATATTCAGCTTCATACCGACGATTCGCGCCGGTTCAAGAAGAGCGGCGGCTACACCATGACGGAATTCGGCGCGGCCATCGAGAAGATGGGCGGCCTGGTCATAGACGTGGACACGGCGAACAAGATCAGCGACTCGCTCTTCAAGGGCCTACAGCAGGTCCTCAAGCGCCGCTGAAGCCTGAGCCCCTTGAAAAAATATATAAGTGGCTCGAAGATTTTTTCAGCCACGAAGCGACTCCAAGCTGTCTCAAAGCTGCTCAAAGACTTTTTTAAATGTTCTTAAATATCTTCGTGTAGCTTCAGGCCTTCTTAGAGTCGCTTCGTGGCTGAAATTGTTTGAGATCAACTTAACTCTTTTTAGAGGGCCTTGGCATACAGAGACTTAAATTGTAAAGGATAAAGTATACTATAATGTAACATATTTTTTATAGATTTCACACCAGTATATTATATGGTGAGATCTTTTGATCCGCACAGTTGAGCTGGCCCTGGAAGGCAGGGCAGATTACTACGACGTCCGCTATACGAACGTCACGAGCACGAACCTGGAGATGAAGAACAAGGACGTGACCAGGGCCATCGCGGGAAGCGAAGAGGGAGCCTGCGTCCGGGTACTCTACCGGGGCGCATGGGGCTTCGCCAGCGCCCCCGAGCTGACCGAGAAATCGCTCGTCGACGCGGCTGACAGGGCTGCGCGGATGGCGAAGGGCATCGGCGAATCGATAAAGGTTAAATCGTCGCTTGCGCCGATCGAGCCGATGCGGGATGAAGTCGAGATCCCCATGAAGAAGAGTTTCCTTGATATGAGCATGGAGTCCAAGCTCGCCGTCCTCGAATCGACTTATGATGCGCTTAAAGACTATGACTTCATCGCCAACCTGACGACCACTTATAAGGATTCATATACGCTCGAGGAGATCATGTCGTCCGAGGGCGCACATGTCGTCACGAAGACGCCGCGCATCCTCTGGGCGGCCGATATCGTGGGCAGGAAAGATGACGACATTCAGTCGGTGCGGCGCCGTATCGGCAACACGACAGGCTTCGAGGCCTTCGACGGGGATCGTAATATTACTGTGGCCAGGGATGGCGTTGCCTCGCTTGTCGCCTTGCTGGCGGGAAAGTCTCCGCCGTCCGGGCCCATGCCGGTCATCGCGGATAACGGCCTCTGCGGGGTTTTCGCGCACGAGGCGGTGGGCCACGCGTCCGAGGGAGACCTCGTGGCCACCGGGAACTCCTGCTTCGAAGGGCTTTTGGGGCAGACGATCGGCAACGAGATCGTGACCATTAAGGACGACCCCACGATACCGGGCCTCTTCGGCAGCTTCATTTATGATGACGAGGGCGTCCGCGCGAGGACGAAAGTGCTGGTCAGGGACGGCGTGCTCAACGATCTGATATTAAACCGGGAGACAGCCGCCCGGCTGGGCTTAGAGCCGAACGGCGGCGCCCGGGCCGAGTCATATCATTACAGGCCTATCGCGCGGATGAGTAACACGTACATCGAAATGGGCGATGCCACTTTTAAAGAAATGCTGGAGGGAATTAAGCGGGGCGTCTATGCAAAAGACAGCCGGGGTGGTCAGGTGGATACATCTCAGGGGCTCTTCCAGTTCAACGCCCAGGAGGCCTACCTCATCGAGAACGGCGAGATTACGAAGCCGCTGCGGGACGTGTCCCTGTCCGGTAAGACGCTGGACATCCTGAAGCAGATCGACATGGTCGGCAGGGACCTGACGCTGGGCCACCCGGGCATCTGCGGCAAAGGCCAGTCGGCACCCGTGAGCGACGGGGGGCCGCACATACGGATCGCGAAATGCGTCGTAGGAGGCAGGTAAGATGCAGGACGAGCTTTTATCGATCGCGAAAAAGGCGGTGGACGCGGGAGCGGCCGCCGGTGTCCAGTGCGAGGCGTTCGTGCAGAAGGCCCGGCATACCTCGATCTCGGTGGAGGGCGGGAACGTCACGTTCGGCTCCATGGACGGCGACTACGGCATCGGGCTCCGAGTCATCAAGGATCGCCGCACCGGCTATGCATATTGCTCCGACGCGACCATCGACTTCGGCCTGAAGCAGGCCATCGCCGCCACGCGGTTTGGAAAGCCGGGCGACTACGCGTTCCATGGCGATAAGGACTATGCCGGCGCGCGCTCCCTTTTCGATAATCGTATCGCCTCCCTGGTGCCCGAGGACGGCATAAGCCTGGCCAGGGATATGATGGAAGGGGCTTCCTGCGATAAGCGGGCTTTCCCCGCCAGGGGCGGCATTGGCTTTGGAACTGTCGCCATGGCCGTCGCAAACTCAAACGGCGTCGCCGCTTACGACGAGGGCACGATGGTGAGCGGCAGCATCATGTCCCTCATCAAAGAGAGCGGCATGGTCGCCAACGGCAGCGAGTCCGATATGTCGCGCTTCCTGGACATCAACTTCGAAAAGATCGGCAATACGGCCACGGAGAGGGCGGCCAGCCAGCTAAACCAGAAAGGCATCGAGACTGCGCCAATGACCGTTATAATGAGGCCGAGCGCGGCATTTGATATATTTTGTAACACCGTCGCACCCGCGTTATATGGTTCGGCCGTCAAGAAGTACGAGTCCGTCTATGCGGGTAAGATAGGAAAACAGGTGGCCGCAAAAGGGCTGACGATACTTGACGACGGCACGTTCGACAAAGGGCTGAACACTTATGCCATGGACGAAGAAGGCTACCCGAGCCGGAAGAACGTGCTCGTCGAGGACGGCATATTAAAGATGTTCCTGTATGACGAATTTTCGGCCATCGAGAGCGGCACGAAGCCGACGGGCAGCGCCATGCACGCCGACCGGCTCGACGCGAGTACGTCCTACAAAGTGCCCCCGACGACATGCGCCCGAAATATCATATTCAACGGCCCGACGATGAGCGAGGAGAAGATGATCCGGGACACGAAGAACGGCGTGCTGGTGCTGGACGTGCTGGGGGCCCATACCGCGAACCGTGCCAGCGGCGACTTCTCCGTGGCCATATACGCAGGATATGCCATCAAGGATGGAGAGCTCGCTTACCCGCTCAAGGGGGGCATGATCGGCGGCAACATGCCCCAGATGCTCATGAATGCCGAGCTGGCGGACAACTATAAGCTCGAAGGCTCGGGGCTGTCGCCCGCGACGGGATATATGCCGAGCATTAAATTTGAGAACATAAGGGTATCCGGCGAATAATGTCATTGAGTAAAAACGAGCTTTTATTTTCCTAAACTTTTAATATATATTTATAGTTATAATATTAGAGGCATCAGGATGTCGAGGGGCAGAAAGCTTGTCGTATGTATACTGTTACTGCTGGCCATCGCATCACAAACGATACCGTCTTTTTGTTATGGCACCGGCATACGGGCATATGCCCCCACGACCAGGTCTGCGGACGCCGATAAGCTGCCTTTTACCTATAATGGCTCTTTTGTCGTCTATAATGACGGCAACCGGAATGGAGTATATATTATTAGGGTCGGGGTCACCGAGCCCACCAGTATAGACTGGCTTAACCTGAGCGAATCCGTTTTAACATTAAGGCCCGGAGAGTCTAAGATCGTCTATTTTACATTGAGCGTAACAAACGAGACGGCAAAGCCCGGCGAGCAGGAGTTCATATTCACGCCGACCTTGCTGACGACGAGCGTGGAGCCATACCTGGACGATTTCGCCAATTACATTTCCAGCGCCGACTCGTTCCTTTTCAGGCTGAACGTGTCGGGCGTGCCGGCCCTAACAACAACAGGGACGCCCGTCGTCTTTGTCCAGAGTAACAAGACCAACTATGTGCAATATTCCGTGCTCCAGGACACGAATAAAGTCGTGACACTGCTGGACCGGGCCATCAAGCTGAACGTCCAGGATAAAGCCGTTGCCGGCGAGCCCGTGCCCGTCTCTATATCTATATTTGAAGGCCTGAGTAACCGGGGCATATCCTTGCTGGCCGTATCGCCGGAAGGCGCAGTATATCCAGTCAGCGAGGGAAATGTCACCTTTGACCGCACAGGGCTTTGGGGTATCATCGTCATGGTGGGCGATGAGATGATCCTGGGAAAGACTGTTGAGGTCATTCCCGTGCAGTCACCGCTCGCCGGTATCGATATGAGCACCGTGCTTGCGGGGCTGTCTCTGCTCATATTATTATCTGTCGTTCCTCTCTGGACTATCACTCCCCATAAGCAGGCCATGGATCCCTATGAGAACGTGATCTACCGCGCCAGGATCATTCGTAAATATATCGATCGTTTTGATGCGGCGCGGCTTCGCAGGGCAGTGAAAATGCTTCAGGATGAGTATGACGGCCTGGTGGCGCAGGGCGCCCGGGGTAAAAGAAATACGGCAAAAAAAGCGATAGAAGAATTGGAGACGCTTGCCGAAATGGGCCAATAGATACCGTAATAAGAGATGGTTATAGTTAAGCAATTACATGCCGCATCAGTTATCACAAGTAATACTGCGCGCTGCAACATAATAATTTCTAAAACAATCAAATATATTTAGCTTACCATAACTTGTAAAATTAATATGTTCTATTTTAATCAAATATATTTCAATAAGTAAAAAAACTAAGGATTTTCCATAAAAATTATCACAATAACGCGTTAAAAAACTTTAAAAAAGAATAGATTTATATACTACAGGTTGCTTAACAATAGATTGTGGTGCGGCAAAGAATTGCATCATATCGTTCAAAAAAAACGATTCTAAAAACGATTTACGAACGATATTGAAGAAATCGTGCCTCAACATCGAAAAAATTTCGATGTAGGGGAAAAATATTGCGATTCAAAGCCGCATGGAGGAAATTCGAAATGTCTAAGGCAAATAAATTCGTCAAGAATGATGCGGGTTTCACTGGTCTGGAAGCCGCAATCGTACTGATCGCCTTCGTGGTGGTAGCTGCAGTCTTCTCCTACGTCATGTTAGGGGCCGGCTTCTTCACTTCGGAGAAAGCGAAGCAAACTGTGCACACTGGTGTGGACATGGCAACGTCGTCTGTCCAGACTTCCGGCGATATCATCGGTACTGGCAGCACCGACGGTAAGACTGTAACCGATATTGCTGTAACGTTACAGCTCACTGCAGGTCAGAGCCCGATCGACTTAAGCAAGACCATTGTATCATTCCAGGACAATAACCAGTATGTTGCAAAAGCATATGATGGCGCTACTGATGCGACTGTTAATACCAAGACCATTTGGCTGCACTCTAATGATGCAACGGCAAACAGCCTGATAGAGCCAGGAGAGCTTGTCCA
>NZ_DATJPM010000091.1 GCF_035506375.1 Methanocella sp. | reverse complement strand
CCAGGTCACCATCAGCCTCGGCGACCAGGGGAACGTCGCCGACGCCCACTTCCACGCCACGGAGCTCCGGGGCTTCGAGAAGTTCCTCGAAGGGGCGGCCATCGAGGAGGCGCCGCGCATCACGCCGCGCATCTGCGGCATCTGCCCGACGGTCCATCATCTGGCCTCGGCGAAGGCGGTCGACGAGATCTTCGGCGCGCAGGTGCCCGAGACTGCCCTGAAGCTCCGGAGGCTCCTGGACTCGGGGCAATTCATCCACTCCCACGCGCTGCATTTGTTCCTACTGGCGATGCCCGACTACATACTGGGCCCCGACTATAACCCCGCATTACGCAACGTCGTAGGGCTGGTACAGGCGAACCCGGATCTGGCAAAAATGGCCGTCGAGGGCCGCAAGATCGGACAGCGCATCACCGAGGAGACCGGCGGCAAGCCCATCCACCCGGTGTCGGCGGTGCCCGGCGGCATGTCCTTCGCGCTGTCCAAGGAAAAGCAGGCCGAGCTCGAGGCCATGGCGAAGCGGTCCGTCGAGATCGCGAGAACGGCCTGGCCGGTGGTCATGCAGCAGATGGACAGGTACGCGGAGATGGTCAACAGCGTCGGCCTCATGCAGTCCGACTTCGTCGGCATGACGAACGGCGGAAAGCTCGAGTTCTACGACGGCAACGTCCGGGCCATGGACGCGAACGCTTCACAAATTGCCGACTTCCCTGGCAAGGACTATTTAAGTTACATCGAGGAGATCGCCGAGCCGTACTCGTACATGAAATTCACGAAGCTCAAGAAGGGCAGCGGGTTCTACCGGGTCGGACCCCTGGCCAGGGTGAATATTGTCGACTCCATCGGGACACCCGTGGCCGATAAGATGCTGGCCGAGTTCCGGGCGAAGTATGGCCGGGCGCCCCAGCAGTCGCTGCTCTACCACGCCGCCCGTACCATCGAGTACATGGCCGCGAGCGAGATGGCGCTGGCGCTGCTCCAGGACCCCGCGATCACCGGCAAGACGATTCGCAATCCGGTCGCCGGCGTCAGGAATACCCGGGGCATCGGCGTCGTCGAGGCGACCCGCGGCACGCTCATCCACGACTATACGGTCGACGAGAAGGGCTTCATCACGAGGGCGAACCTCATCGTGGCTACGGGCCATAATAATAGGGCCATCGACAGGGGAGTGCTTCAGGCATCCCAGAAGCTCATTCACGGTGATAACGTAAGCGAAGGCACCCTGAACCGCATCGAGATGGTGGTCCGGGCCTACGACCCGTGCGTATCGTGTGCCACGCACGCGATCGGGCGCATGCCGATCCAGCTTACGGTAATCGACTCAGAGGGAAAGGTCATTCGCGAGGTTACAAAATGTTAAAGAGGATTTTGGGCGACCTGGCAAAGGTCGAAGGTGTTAACGCGGCCGCGATCGTCGGCCGTGACGGCTTCATCATAGAGCACGTGGCGAACATCCAGGTGGACGTCGACGCGCTGGGAGCCATGGCTTCAACGAGCGTCGGTACGTCCGAGGCAATGGGCATAGAGCTTGGCAAGGGCAACTTCGAGCAGGTGCTCGTGGAATTAGAAAAGGGCCCAATCATGCTCTCGCTGATCAGCCAGAACGAGATCCTGGCCATCGTGGCCGAGCATGGCGCCAACATCGGCCGGATCCGGTACGAGGTGAAGAAGAACAAAGACCGGATAGCGGCGGCATTATAAAAAAACAGAGGGGCATCTTCAGTGAAAATACCCGAGGGCAAGTTGATCGCAGAGGCCGTCAAGCCGGTGCCGGAGGCCCTGAAGGACTACGGGCACGACTTCCGCGGCTGTATCCACATAAGGCAGGGCGAGGATGGCAGGGCCAGCGAAGGCTTTATCCTCATCGAGGACGGCAACGTGCTCGCCTCGGCCTTCATGACTCTGGGCATTACGCTGTACCAGATGAACGCCCTCGACCGCATCATGATGCTCCGCGAGCCATCGCTTAAGGTCTACGCCTACAGCGACGAGGATAAGACACAGATCTTCCGGGACTATCCAGATTCGGTCATCGGCGACCTGCCGCCGGATGTGGAGCCCCAGCCCGACGCGGCAGATGAAACCCCGGCCGGGCCCGAGGATAAGAGGATACCATACGACGTGCTCCTCGCCACGGTCATACAGCTTCCAGGGGTCATCGCCGCGGCCCTCGTCGTTGACGGACTGCCCATCTACCAGCAGGGCCAGAACACAGACTTCGAGCATATCGCCGTCGCCACCGAGGACATGGTGCGCAGCGGCACGAAGATCGCCACCGAATTACAATTAGGCAGCGCCGAGCAGATCATCCTGGAATCGCCGTCGAATAAAGTGATCATCGCACCCATCAACGACATGTTCTTATGCGTGCTGACCTCGTCGGATACGAACCTTGGCCTTGTCAGGCTGAGCATAAGGAACGCCCAGAATAATATGAGGGACCAGTGATGGAACTTCCGCATGGCGTACTGGTGAGAAGCTTTAAGGGGCCGGTGCCCCTTGCGGAATTGAACGCGGCGCTGCTTAAGGACTCGTTCACGGGCTTTATGCGCGCCTCGCTCTTCGCGGGCAGCACGTTCGCGGAAGGCGCGATCGTCTACGGCGCCGGAAAGCCCATCATAGCATACGTGTCCGACGGAAAGTCCGACCACCAGGACGGCGAGCAGAAGGTCATCGCGACGATCGCGTCCAGCGAGGACACGGTCCTCGAGCTCTTCTCGCTGAACGAGGGCCAGCTGCGCCTGGCGGCGGACTTCGGGAAAGAATTTATGATCCGGCAGGCACCGGCACAGCAAACGCCGAAGCCGCCGGTGGAGGCCCCGAAGCCGATGCCGGTGAAGCGGCAGCCCCCGGCGCAGCGGTCGAGCATGCCAGAGGTCCGGGGATCGTTCATAAAGTCGGAGAGTGTCGTGAGCCTGAAGTCCTATATCGAGAACAGGAAGGACGAGACAGGCCACGCCGTGCTCATAAAGCAGGACGGCGGAGAGTGCCACCTGCTGCTGCTCCATGGTAAGGTAGTCGCTGCCTACTCAGCGGGCGAGGCGGGAGAAGCGCTCCTGGGCAAAATGCTGTCGTCCAGCGGCGTGGCGGAGTTCTACCACATCGACGAGGCGCTCATCAACTCGATCATGAGGATGTACCCGCACGTGGCCCTGGGCGATGAGCCGTCTAGAGGGGCGCCGAAGGCCGAGCCGGCGCCGCAGCCCATGCAGGTGCTCAGGCCGGACTCGAAGCCTTACGTTCCATTGATAAAGCCCGTGCCGATCGCGAAATCGGAGGGGATGGCGCACGGGACGGTCACCCGGCCGCCGGAACAGCCGGGGCCGATGGAGACTCACCGCTTCGACGCTTCGCCCAAGCATGTCCCGGGAGTATCGGCTAAGGCGCTCTTCGATAAAGGCGCCCGCCAGGCCGCCGACGGCATCGGCACTCCGGCCCCGGAGTCTAAGTCCACCGGCGCCCTCAAGGGCGACATGGAAGACGACGCCGATTACGTGAAGAAGGTCGAAAACGAGTTCGTCGGCAACGTGGACGATCTCCTGAAGCGGCTCGAGCTGTCCCATCTCAAGGTGGTGCCGGATAAGAAAAAACGGACTTAAAGGTGCATAAATGCGCGATATTTCCACGCTACTCTATAATGCCATCATGTATGTCGCGGGCAATGAAGGCATAGCGAAGTTCAACAAGGCCGGCTATGGCTCTTCTATCGGCAAGCTGGTCCATCCCGATGGCTCGCTCGACCTGCCCAGGCTGATGAACACCATGCTGGACGTATTCCCGGAAGAGCAGGCGTCCGCCATCGTGGACAACGTCCTCGCCAAGTACGTGGAGACGGCCGCCGAGGAGAAGAATAAGCCGCAGGCATCCGTCGGGGCGCCGGAGGAGATCGGCCTGTCCTACGAGGATAACCTGGCTACCTACCTGGAGACCGAGTCCAGCGACGTGCAGGACCTCATCAACGAGGCGCGGATGATCCGCATGGCCATGGGTAAGAAAGCGCCTCCGAAGGCCACGAACGGGGGCACAATGCTCCACGAGGAAAAGGTGGCGGTAGAAACGCCAAAGCCCGCGACGGCACAGGAGCAGAGTCTGCCTGATGCGCCCCGCGTAAGCATCGTTAATCCCATAGTCCAGGAGCCGGTTCATGCGCTCCAGGCCCCCGATCCGCCGGCCGTAGCGCCTGCGCAGTCATCTGTAAGCACTCCAGCTTTTGAAGAGAAGGTCCCGCGCATAAACATCGACCGGTTCACGGCAAACACGAGGCCCTCGATACCTCTCCCGACTGGGGGAGAGCTGAGCCAGGATGTGTTGGAAAAAGAGATCGGCGCGTTCATCGGTGCCAGAAAGGCTTACTCCAGTGTCGATATCATGGATTTCATCAGATATTTAAAGGATAAGGGATATCACTTTCAAGAGAATAGCGTTCTGGAAAGTGTTTATACCTGGGTCGAAGAGCGCAAGAGCCGTGAGAGGGCAGCGCTCCTTGCCGATATCCAGAGCTTCCTCGACCGCATGCCCTGGCCGACGGAGAGCGAGGTATCGGCGTATATCGACCATAAGAAGAGCGAAGGCATCATGTGCGAAAGCTCCGAGATCAAGCGCATGATCCTCGTGGAAATGATCCGGAAGCATTGAAATCATCCTGAAAGGGGCAATATAAAACCAAAATGGGTGTGTGTATGACCAAAGTATTTACCATAGCCTCGGGAAAGGGCGGTACGGGAAAGACAATGACGACGGCTAACCTTGGAACCGCCCTGGCGCTGTTAGGCAAGCGTACGATAATTCTGGACGCGGACATAGGAATGGCCAACCTCGGCCTCGTGCTGGGGCTGGAAAAGAGTAAGATCACACTGCACGAGGTCCTCGCCGGCAAGGCGGACATCCAGCAGGCTATCTATGAGCTTCCAACCGGGCTCCGCGTGGTGCCGAGCGGCATATCGCTCCAGGGTTTCCAGAACGCCGACCCGGACCGGCTCCAGTTCGTCATGAGCAAGCTCGTAAC
This sequence comes from Methanocella sp., assembly GCF_035506375.1. Classification (NCBI taxonomy): domain Archaea; kingdom Methanobacteriati; phylum Methanobacteriota; class Methanomicrobia; order Methanocellales; family Methanocellaceae; genus Methanocella; species Methanocella sp. Next base: position 5,369 of record NZ_DATJPM010000091.1, on the reverse strand, counting down.
CGGCGCCGACTATGTGCTCATCGATGCCCCTGCAGGCATCAGCAAGGACGGCGTCATACCCCTTGCGATCGCCGACGAAGTCCTGCTCGTTGTGAATCCCGAGCTCTCGTCACTGGCCGACGCAGTGAAGATCAAGGTGCTCACGGAGATGGTCGGTGGAGCGGTGGGAGGCGTGGTCCTCAACCGCGCTTCCGCGGAGAAGACCATGCTCACCAGCCAGAAGATCGGGCAGATCATGGGCGCCGAAGTGCTCGAAGTGATCCCCGAGGACGCCAGCGTGCGCCGGGCCGCGGCCTTTAAGACGCCCGTGGTCGTCATGTACCCGGACAGTCCGGCCGCAAAAGGCTTCAAGAAACTGGCCGCAAAGATCGCCGGCACGAAGGCCGTACCGATGGAGACCGCCGATGGCAAGAGTGAATCGTTCATAGACCGGCTGGCAAGGTCCATATTTGGAGGCGTATGACATGGAAGAAGTGTTACTTGAACTGCTGATCGCCATACTGTGCGTGGGTATAATTGTCTGCTTCGGTGTCATGTTCATCATGTACACGCGGATCAAGCAGCTCACCGCCGAACTGAGGGTCCTCAAGAACCGCGTCGAGATCACCGACGAGGAGCTCGGCCGGCTGGCCTACGATATCGAGGAATTCAAGAAGCTCAAGTTTTAAGCTTTTTGGAATAACACCCATTCTTTTTTAATTTACTTTATTTTCCCGTATATCATTGTAACTCCAAATCGGCCTGCGCCACGATAATAGTTATACCGGTAATTTCGCTAGTTCCGCGAGCCAGGTTTGTGATAACTTATATATATGTGTAGTAGGCAATATACTTCTCAGCCGGAAGCATGCTTCCGGCTGATAAACTGGCGAGTTGGTGAAATTTTTCTATGGCATCTGAAAAGAACAAACAGTTAAAGAGTCTCATTAAAGAGAAAAAGATTAAATATGTCGATTATAAGTTCATCGATGTCCCGGGAACCTGGCAGCATAAGACGCACCCGGTCGCTGAGCTTACTGATGATATTTTTACCGAAGGCACGGGCTTTGACGGCTCGAGCATCCGGGGATTCCAGGGCATCGAGGATAGCGACATGCTGCTCATACCAGATGCGGACTCCGCATTCGTAGACCCGTTCATCGCCGAGCCCACGATATCGCTTACCTGCGACGTCCTGGACCCGAGCGGCATGAAGCCCTACGACAGGGACCCCCGGCACATCGCCGCAAAGGCCGAGGCATACCTGAAGTCGACCGGCATCGCGGACAAGAGCTACATGGGCCCGGAACTGGAGTTCTTCATCTTCGACGACGTCCAGTTCGACGTGCTTACCCCGTACAAGGGCATGAGCTATTCCATTAACTCGAACGAGGGCATCTGGAACTCGAACCACAACACCACCCCGAACCTGGGCCACCGCCCGAGGTTCAAGGAAGGGTACTTCCCGGTGGCGCCCACGGACACCCAGATCGACATCAGGAACGAGATGGTCGGCACAATGATGGACATGGGCATGCGGATCGAGCTGCACCACCACGAGGTCGCGACCGGGGGCCAGGCCGAGATCGGCATGCGGTTCAACACGCTCAAGAAAATCGCGGACCAGACCATGATGTACAAGTACGTGGTCAAGAACGTCGCAAATCGCAACGGCAAGACCGCCACGTTCATGCCCAAGCCGATGTATGGCGACAATGGCAGCGGCATGCACACCCACCAGAGCCTGTGGAAGAACGATAAGCCCCTGTTCTTCGACAAGGACGGGTATGGCATGCTCTCGAAGACCGCTTTATACTATATCGGCGGCTTACTGACTCACGCCCACTCATTGCTTGCATTATGCAGCCCGAGCACCAACTCGTACAAGAGGCTCGTGCCCGGCTACGAGGCGCCCGTGAACCTGGTCTTCTCGAGCAGGAACAGGAGCGCCGCAGTCCGTATACCCATGTACTCGGACAACCCCAAGACCAAGCGTATCGAGTTCCGACCGCCGGATTCGACGTGCAACCCGTACCTGGCGTTCGCCGCCATGATGATGGCCGGCGTCGACGGCATCAAGAACAAGATCGACCCGACCAAGGCGGGATTTGGCCCAATCAACAAGAACATCTACCACCTGCCAGAGGCAGAGAAGGCAAAGATCAAGTCCGTGCCGGGCTCGCTCGACCAGGCGCTCAACGCGCTGGCAGAGGACCACAAGTACCTCACCCAGGGCGGCGTCTTCAGCGAGGACTTCCTGGATGGCTGGATCAGCTACAAGCGGGAGAACGAGATCGACCCCGTCAGGATCAGGCCACATCCATACGAGATGTACCTGTACTACGATGCTTAGGCGGATGGATCTTCATCCGCTTTCCTTTTTTATCATTTTTCCTTAAAGTTCAGCCATTATTTTAGCAGACCGCAAATTATTTTATATACCTTAACCAGCGGTAATAATCAGTAGATACAAGCTGGACAGGCGAGGAGAAAGGATGACCGATAAAATCAAGAAAATGGTACGGGAATTCAACCCTAAAAAGGTGAGAATAGGGGTTCTGGGCTCACACTCGGCTCTCGAGATCGCTTCGGGCGCAAAACAGGAAAAATTCGAGACCGTTGTGGTCTGCGAGAAGGGCCGGGAAAAGACGTATGCTAAATACTATAAAAACCTCTTCGACCACATCATCGTCCTGGACAAGTTCGCCGATATCATCGACGAAAAAAACCTGAAAAAGCTGAATTCTCTTAACACCATCTTCGTGCCCAACCGCTCCTTCGCCGTGTATACGGGATACGAGAACATCGAGGAAAAATTCACGGTGCCCCTCATGGGCAACCGGTATATGCTCCGTACCGAAGAGCGTAACACCCCGAAAAATCAGCTTTACCTTCTCAAGAAAGCGGGTATATTGACGCCTAAGACTTTCAAATCGCCCGATGAAATAGACCGCCTGTCGATCGTTAAAGTCACGGAAAAAGGGCGCCCGCTGGAGCGTGCCTTTTTCTATGCCTCGTCGCCCGAGGAATACGAGAAACAGTCTAAAGAGCGCATTCGAAAAGGCCTCATCAGCGCAAAGGACCTGAAGCACGCGATCATCGAAGAGTACGTCATCGGCGCGAAGTTCAACGCCAACTTCTTTTGGTCTTCCATGACGGGCGAGATCGACCTGCTCGGCTTTGACCGGCGGATCCAGACGGACCTGGACGGCGTTCTTGACCTGCCTGCGGCCGAGCAGCTTGAGCTTTCCATCCCGACGCAGAACATCGAGATCGGCCACCAGGGCGCGACAATGCGGGAAAGCCAGCTGGAGATGGTCTTCGACGCCGCGGAGCGCTTCGTGAATACCTGTAAAAAGGAATACCCTCCGGGCATGATTGGCCTCTTTGCCTTACAGGGCGCGGTGACTAAAGACCTGAAGTTTTACGTTTTCGACGTCAGCCCGCGGGTCCCGGGCTGCCCATGCGTCGAGCCCACGTCGCCCTACATGAAGTACAAATACGGGATGGAAGTGGGCCCTGGAAGGCGCGTGGCCATGGAAATTAAAGACGCCATGAAAGAGGGCAGGCTTTCTGACGTGTTAACATGAGCGGGGACATGCTGGACAGGTATGACCTGGACAATATTGCCATAGGCACGCTGGGCTCCCATTCGGCCCTGAACATCCTTAAGGGCGCGAAGGAGGAAGGCTTCCGGACCGTCTGCATCTGTAAGGAAAAAGATGCGATCATGTACCGGAAGTTCGGCGTCGCGGACGAAATGGTGCTCGTCCAGGATTTTAGCGAGCTCATAAGCGAGCCGGTCCAGGAGAGGCTCCGGCGCCTCAACGCCATTCTCATCCCCCATGGCTCGTTCACTGCTTTCTTAAGCACGGAACAGCTCATCCATGATCTGCACGTGCCCGTCTTCGGGAACCGGGAGCTTCTCCGCTGGGAGGCTGACCGTAAAGCTCAGGAGGAATGGCTGAGGAAGGCAGGGCTCCGGCTCCCTGCCACCTTCAAGACGCCCGAAGAGATCGACCGGCTGACCATCGCGAAGCTGCCGGGCGCAAAGGGCGGCAGAGGCTATTTCCTGGCAGAATCGCCCGAAGTTTTCCATAATAAGTTCAGCGACATGGTCCGGCGAGGACTCCTAAAGGAAGAGGACGGGGACAGGATTCATTTGCAGGAATACGTGATAGGAGCGAATATTTACCCCAGCTACTTCTCCTCTATCATGAAAAACGACGTGGAACTGTTAGCGGCCGACAGGCGCTACGAGTCCTCCGTCGACGCCATTGGCCGGATCCCCGCGTCCGAACAGCTTGAGTTCCAGGTGAACCCGACCTATACGGTCGTGGGCAACTTCCCCGTCGTGATCCGGGAGTCGCTACTACCGGAGCTGATGCGGATGGGCGACAGCGTCCATGAGATGGCGAAGAGGCTGGCGCCGCCTGGTATTATCGGGCCTTTCTGCCTGGAGACCGTGATAACGGACGACTTAAGGATATATACGTTCGAGATCTCGGCGCGCATCGTGGCGGGCACCAACGTGGGCATCGGCACCTCACCGTATGCGTATTTAAAGTATGGTGAGAACATGTACATGGGAAGGCGCATCGCCCTCGAGATAAAGGAAGCCCTTCGGCAAGGCAGACTCCGCGAGGCCCTGGCATAGAAAATTCCCCCGATTTTTTAACTCTGATCAATCGTTTGGCGAGTTATTGAGAAGACGATGCTTCGACAGGTTTTACCGTTAGAGAAATTATAAATATTGCATCCCGCTTACTGCGTATGAGAAGAGGTAAGGATGAAACGAAGTGCAGGGACCAGGAAAAGGGTTATCATCGTCGGGGCGGGCCCCGGCGGCCTGATGGCGGCGAGGGAGCTGGCGGAGTACGCGGACGTTACCATCATCGAGAAGGGCAAGGACATCAGCCATCGTACCTGCCAGGTCATGAAGGGGAAGGACTGTATCTACTGTAACGTCTGCAACATTACGGCGGGCGTGGGCGGCGCGGGCGGCATGTCCGACGGCAAGCTCAACCTCAACCCGCTCATCGGCGGCGACCTGATCGACTTTATCGGCATGCGCCATACGCAAGAGCTGTTCGACATGGTGGACACCTACTTCGTGGAGAATGGGGCCCCGGATGAGGCTCCCCATGTGCCTTCGCAGGCGCTGGAGCAGCGTGCGGCCGCCAACGGCATCGAGTTCATCCCCATCAAGCAGAAGCACATCGGCAGCGATATGCTTCCAAAAGTAATCGGCTCCATGAAGACGGGCCTGGAAAAGCGTGGCGTTAAGTTCGTTTTGAATACTACTGTGGATAGTATCACCGTCAGGAGTAATAAGGTTACGGGCGTGATCGCTGGCGGTAAGCAGCTCATGGCGGACTTTGTCATGCTGG
>NZ_DATJPM010000090.1 GCF_035506375.1 Methanocella sp. | reverse complement strand
AAGACTACTTGCTAAACAATGACCTATCAATATTCAACGCAGCAGTTTATTTTAAAAATGAATTGGAACCAGGTAAAAATGGATTATAGGCTTCTTCCATATCTAATCTTATGATTTTATACCTATAATTTTTACTGGTTTTTCTACCAGGTTCCATATTACTTTTAAGGCATTGTTCCTATAGATAGGAAAATGTTCAAGGAATAACTGGGAAGGAGTTTTAAAATCTATGTATACCGCTATGTCTCAGGTCCTTGCTAAACCGTTTATCAAGTATCGGTTTTATAACACCCGTGGACGATTGCGATTTATGAGTGTTTTTAAGATATGCGCTCATGGTATTTCCATCGTCTACCATACAAACCGAACCGTTTTTACGGAAATATATTTCATGGTTCGTTTCGCTCATACAGTCCAATCCACGGTTGAATATCAACCGCATAAATCCCAATGACGTGGCCCTATAAATATTTTTTTCTATAAATATTTTAAACCGCCGATAAAAACCTGTTTAATATATATGAAAATATTTACTATATAGGGAACTGTTATACCACTGACCATAATAATGAATAGTAAGCTTGCCGTGGCACAGAAAATACAATGGGTAAAACTATGAAGAGCGCTATTGCGGAAGGTCGTAATATCGGAAAGATTATGGGCTATTATGATGCGCAGCCATTGTCAGGCCTCGGAAAAGTCATCGTCCAGATCGGAAATGAAGTGGTCATATTAGATTATCCTCTGCCGGACGGGGAATACGAGCTAATAAAATCCGAATATCCCCTAGACTCTTTAGTGATCATCAAGCTCCAGGATGGCGACCCATACATCGAAAGAAGCACCACACCGGAAGTTTAACTCTGAAGCTTGATAATAAAAAGCCGCCTTGAGCGACTCATTATGGCGCTTAAAACATTTTACTATTAAAATAGATGACAATTGTTTATGCTTGTGCTTATTCAAATTATTAATAGTGGAATAGACTATTATTTGAATTACCGGAGGCAACTGGCAGGTGTTGATCGAGATGGATGACGTAATGATTATACTAGCGGCATTATGGACAGCCCTGATGTTAACGTATCTCCTGGGGGACGTGCTGCGAATATTTAGCGGCGACTTTAAAGCGGGAGAGATCGGAGGTCGGCGAATAACTCAGGGAATGGGCCTCGGAATTGCAATATTAATGGTGGCTCCGATCGTCATGGTCATCCTGTCACTGACGCTGAGCCATTCCGCAAATCGATGGGCTAATATCCTAGTTGCCATATTCTTCTTCGGATTCAATCTCATAGGATTACCTAACTACCCTTCGGCATACGATAAGTTCTTGATGATCGTAGGACTTGTGTTTAATGTACTGATAGTCTGGTATGCCTGGCAGTGGGTCTGAACGGGAAGCGTGAAACGCAGTTAGTAAAGAGCCCGGATAAAAAATAAATAAGGAGCCTGGATGAAAGCAGTCGTATGGGAAAAATATGGGCCGCCGGACGGCCTTCGGCTCAAAGAAGTGGAAAAGCCGACGCCCCGGGACAACGAAGTGCTCATAAGGATACGTGCGACAACCGTAACAGCCGGGGATTGTGAGTTTAGAAGGTTACAGCTCCCGATCTTGTTCCGGCTTCCAATGCGAATATATGTGGGTCTCCAAAAACCGAAAAGAATAACGATACTCGGACAGGAGCTGGCAGGGGAGGTCGAATCCGTCGGCAAAGCTGTCAAACGATTCCGGCAAGGCGATCAGGTTTTTGGGACTACCGATTTCCGCATGGGCGCTTATGCCGAGTACAAATGCCTGCCTGAAGACCGGATGCTGGCAATAAAACCGGCCAACATGACCTACGAGGAAGCGGCCGCAGTTCCCGTCGGGGGACTAACCGCATTACATTTTCTGAGAAAGGGGAACATCCGCAGCGGACAAAAAGTCCTGATCAACGGTGCCGGGGGCAGCATAGGCACGTTCGCGGTGCAGCTTGCCAGGTATTACGGTGCGGAAGTGACCGGGGTAGACAGTACGGGGAAACTGGACATGCTGCGCGCGATCGGGGCCGATCATGTCATCGATTACACTCGTGAAGATTTCACAAAAAGCGGCGAGGCCTATGATGTTATTTTTGAGGTCGTGGGCAAGAGCTCGTTTTCAGGTAGTATAAGATCACTGGAGAAAAACGGGCGCTATCTCCTCGCCAATCCCGGGATGTTACAAATGGTTCGAGGGATGTGGACTTCGATGATGAGCAGCAAGAAAGTAATATTCGAGTCAGAGCGCCAGACGATAGACGATCTGATTTTCCTCGGGGAGCTCATCGAGGCAGGAATGATAAAATCTGTCATAGATAAGCGCTATCCCCTGGAACAAATGGCCGAGGCTCATCGGTATGTTGATAAAGGGCTGAAAAAGGGAAATGTGGTAATAACTATATAACTATCTGGACGAGACCAAACAGACAGGCAGGGAAGGGCTTGAGTACGCCGCCTCGAAAGGGCTCGGCGCCGTGATCATGAAGCCGCTGCGCGGCGGCAACCTGGCCAGGCCGGCGAAGGAAATACGGGCGATCTGGAACGAGGCGGAAATAAAAAGAAGCCCGGCCGACTGGGGCTGCACCGGGTCTTCAATCATCCGGGAGTAACTGTTGTCCTGTCCGGCATGAACGAGGAGAGTCCTATCGAGGAGAACCTGCATATGGCTAATGAGGCACTGCCTGGCTCGCTGATGGAGAAGGGGCTGGCGCATTGCGGATGCTGCGAATTCGCCCGCGAAATGATCAAGTTAAGCTGACCAATCTTTCGCTTCTGTTATTTTATCTTTCCGAGAAACCGGGCTATAGCTAAGGTCTAAGTACTTCTTCCGCTGCCTGGAAGTCGTCCTCATAGATGTGAACGTTATCCCCAATACAGCGCAGCGTGCCCAGCATGAAATCAGTAGGCCCTATAAGCTCGTCCTTGACGAGTTCCTGGAATGCGATCAGGTTGGCCTCGAATGCCTTGAACATGTCCCAGGACCGGTAGTGGATGTGCACGTCCAGCTTGTTATTCCTGTGCGGGAACACCCAGATCCGCTGAAAACACGGCTGGTCCTCCTTTTTCATACAGTCCACCTTCGGCATCCAAGTTATGGCCTGAATGCGCTTCGACTCATACCGGTTTTTCTGCAATTGCTCGCTCATCCACTTAAGCTGGTCGAAGCCTTCATAGTTAACTAAACGGTCGATATAAGTGTACTCGAAGCCGTGCTTTCCGGCCGACTCGCGCTTGAACTGTTTTTTATAGAACTCGATGCGCTCCTTGCTGCAGAAGGGGTCTTTCTTATGCCACACCTGAACGGGGTTCTTGATCTCCAGGAGCATGCCGTTGACGCACTTCGCCTTGATGCCGTACTCAGTCTCCACGAGCAAGCCATTGTTGTAGATCTCCCTTATGGCGTAGTACCACGCTTCAGACAGCGTATCGAAGGTCCCGGCGATCATCTGCTAATCCAACGCCTTGAACGGTATTTAAGCTTTCGTCCCGAAAGTAATAATCGTCATACAGAAATTATATGAAGCCTTTGCAGGGCATAAATTTGATTACTTTCAGCATGCACTTGGTCAGAATATATAAACCACCATGCGATATTAGGGTTTAGACTGAAACATATCGCACACGCCCTACACGATTCAGGGCCAGGCTGCGATACCATCCACAACATCCCCAACCTATGAGGCGGGCACCCCATCTTTTTTGCCCGCCCCGGATCCTTTTACCAGGAATACCGTATTAATGATTAAAATATAATATCCGTTATAATTACTGCTTTATATAATGATTTTCGCATTATCGCTGCTTTTTCGATTGTTTATACCAAAAAAAGTTGCTTTTTATGGGATGAATGTAGTTAAACAAACCTTTGCTTATGGTCTACTAGCGAGAGCATATTATGATTGAGACTATGACCGGCGCAGGCACTGTGCCGGACGAAAAGGAGGGCCTGAGGCAGTCCTTAAGCTGCGACGATATCAACGTAAGGATATACGCGGTCAAGGAACTGGAAGGGCTCGGCGACAGGCAGTCGGTCGGACTGCTGGTCGACGCGCTGAGGGACGAGCACTACGACGTCCGGGAGACAGCCTACCAGGCGTTACGCAGGCTCGGCCATAAGGCGGTACCGGGGCTCGCCATAGCGCTAAGGGACGAGAACTTCTACGTCCGGATGTATGCCGCACTAGCCATAACGGACGAGATCATCGGAAACCCTGGCAGGAAGTACGACGATTCCGTCGTCGACGCCCTCACTCATGCCCTCCTCGATAAGAGCATCTACGTCCGGCGGTCGGCTTATGACGCCCTCAAAGTGCTGGAGTATAATAAGATCCTCCGGTCGCTCCTGGGCTCGCTCAAAGACAGTGACCCGGCGATCCGGCTGGAGGCGGTCATCGCCCTGGGCAAGATCGGCGATAAGCGGGCTGTAAAGGCGCTCATAAGGATGCTGTCCGAGCCGGACGTGAACGTGCGTAAAAAAGCCGTGGCCGCATTGGGCAGGATGAGGGATAAGAAGGCAACGGGGCCACTGCTCGACCTTTTATACGATTTAGACGGCAGTGTAAGGAAAGAGGCCGTCCGCGCCCTTGGCGCCATCAAGGACGAGAAGGCAGTGCCGGGCCTGCTGTACGCCATCGGCGATAAGGAGCCCTCAGTCCGGGAAGCCGCACTGGAGGCGCTGGAAAGCTACCGGTCGTTCAAGTATGCCACGCCGTTCACCAGGGCACTCGGCGAGGGCGTGGAAGTCCGTAAGGCGGCGGCCAGAGCGCTGGGAAAGGTCAGGGGAAGCAAGGCCATCGAGCCCCTGATAGGCATGCTGGAGGATGGTGACCCGGAGGTACGGAATGCAGCCTGTATGGCATTGGCATCCTTTGGTAAAAAGGCTATTAAGCCCCTGCAGTCTGCACTAAACGACGACAACGCCTGGATAAGAAGCGGCGCAGCACAGGCGATCGGGATGATATGCAAAGCCCGTGCTAGGAAACGCATGGCCAGAGCGCACAAGTCCATGTCGGCCGAGCTCTGGACGGAGATCGAGTCCGTCATCTCTGCCTACTCTAAGGAAAAGCAGGCGAGCCTGTCGTCCTTCGATATCTAGATGCCGCAGCTCTTCAGGTTATTTTTCTCCAGGTACTGCTGGTGGTACTCCTCGGCTCTCCAGAACTCCGAGGCCGGGACGATCTCGGTGACGATGGGTTTCTTAAACTTGCCCGACTCTTGCAGCTTATTCTTCGAGGCACGGGCGACGGCTTCCTGCTCCTTATTGTGATAAAAGATGATGGAGCGGTACTGGGTGCCGAAGTCCGGCCCCTGCCGGTTCGGCGTCGTCGGGTCGTGGTGGCTCCAGAACACGTTCAGCAGGTCCTCGTACGATATTTTCGCCGGGTCGTAGGTTACCTGGACAGTTTCGGCGTGGCCCGTCTTATCAGTACAGACTTCCTTATAGTTCGGCCCCTGCGTGTGGCCGCCCTCGTAGCCGACGGCCGTCGACACGACGCCTGTGAGATGCCGGAAAGCCTCCTCCACGTGCCAGAAGCAGCCCGCAGCAAAGTCCGCTTTTTGAAGATTCTCGCTCACGATAATAACATGTATCTTTATGTTTAAATCATTGTCCGGCATGGAAAGACTATAAAATATTTATTCTACGCTAGCATTTATACCGCCATAGAGAGCGTGACCACATGGACGATACACTGAAGATCATCGGCCTGACCTTCATCGGCATCCTGGGCATCTTCCTGGTGCTCATCATACTTTCAATACTCTGCATCTTCGTCGCCGCCTTCGCCTACGTCTCGTTGCCCGTCACGCCCACAGTGACCATCAGCCCCATCGAAATACCGGCGAATTTTTCTGCCATAGGCCAGACGACCGCAGTGCTCTTAAGTAAAGTGCCGGTTATCATACAGTCCATCTAGTATAGAAACTTTAATTGATGTTATAATCTCATTTTACGTGGGTAAGCCCATACCGGGCTCTGTGTCCTCTATCGTATTTTACGCGTATTACTATTTTACAGCGGCCAAACCGTGTCGTACAAAATGACAGATGGATTCAAAAAGGTCGAAGACCTCGACGAGGAGACGACTGACCGGCGCCGCGGGCTGGACGACAAGAATAGCAGCATCAGGCCGGAGAAAGTCGAAAAGGCAGACTTCTTTGTGGACAAAAAGCGGGATAACTACATAACGGATAACCGTAAAGAAACGCCGAATGTCGAGACTGGCTCTAACCAGTAGCATGCCGGCACATATGACGGATTTCGGGCCGGAAAAGCCTATTAATGCGCGAACCGGTTTTATCGATACGACTCATCATGACAAATGGTGTTCGGCATGCAAGAACCGCTACCTAAGGAATACGAGATAAAGAAGTTTGACCTGCCCGACATGACGCACCGGGAAATGGACGGGCTCCTGCGCGACCAGCTAATCTGCCGCATCACGTTCCACGACGAGCCTTATCCATACACGCTCCCGATGGAATACTACTACTTCGGCGATACGATGTACTTTCACTTTACTACGACGGGTAAAAAGATGGACCTCATGAGCAGGAACGCCGACGTCACTATCGAAGTGGACTGGCATGACGAGGCCTTCACGGACTACAAGAGCGTGATCCTGAAGGGTCGGCTCGTCCCGGTAGAGAACGCCATAGAGCGTAACACTATCAACGTGGCCATGTCGTCGGCCGTGCGAAACCGGGCGGGGATCAAGTCCTTACTGAGCATACCATGGGGCAAGAAAGGCGTCGATTACCTGTCGGCCTCCAACATATCGCTCAAGCTCCTGAAGCTCGACGTCAGGGAGATGTCGGGTAAGAAGGCGCACTGAGCTTTTTTTCATTTAAAGAAAAGAATTTTGTATTATAATTGCATATTTTATTAAGTTTAAACGTTTGTAACCTAATTTGACCGACCACTATCCTGCTACGAGGAACTATGAATGTTGGCAAATCAATAAGACTGGAAAAAATTTTTGACCGCCGGACGAAGAAGACCGTTATGGTGCCAGTGGACCACGGCATAACCCTTGGCCCGGTGAAAGGGCTCGTGAACATCAGGGAAGTCATGCGGTGCGCCACCGAAGGCGGCGCGAACGCGCTCATCATGCACAAGGGCATCGTGAAGGACTGCTATGTGAATTGCCCAAAGACTTCGGGGCTGATCATACATTTATCAGCGAGCACGAGCCTGAGCGTGGACCCGGACCATAAGATACTCATCACGACGCCGGACGAGGCTTTACGGCTTGGCGCGGACGCCGTTTCCGTCCACGTGAACATCGGGTCGGAGAAAGAGGACGTCATGCTCAAAGACGCGGGCGCGGTCTCCCGGGAGTGCGAGGCGCTGGGGCTGCCCATGCTCGCCATGATGTACCCGAGGGGCAAGAATATCCATAACCAGTACGATCCCGAGCTGATCGCCCACGTATGCCGCGTAGGTTCCGAAATGGGCGCCGACGTCGTGAAGACCAACTACACCGGGGACCCGGATACGTTCAGGCAGGTCATAAAAGGCTGCTCCGTGCCGGTCATCGCGGCGGGCGGCATGAAGACGAGCACCGACCTGGAGCTTCTCGAGCGCATCAGCGGCGCGATGGAAGCAGGCTCTGCCGGCGTCGCCATAGGGAGAAACGTGTTCATGCACGAGACCCCGACACTTATGGTCCGCCGCATCAGCGCCATCGTCCATGACGCGGTGAGCCCGAAAGAGGCGATGGAGATCAGGAGCTAATAGGCACGACAGAAAACGATACTTCCGCCATAGCCATCCGGAGCCTGACGAAAAAGTTCGGGGACCTCACCGCCGTGGACAATATCAGCCTCGACGTGCCCCGGGGCGAGTTCTTCGGCCTTCTTGGGCCCAACGGTGCCGGTAAGACCACGCTCATCCGAATGCTGGTCGGGCTCTCGGCACCGACGTCGGGCAGCGCGTGCATCTTCGGATGGGACGTAGTCGGTGACGCAATTGAAGCCCGAAAGCTCATCGGGGTTTCGCCGCAGGAATACAATTTCGACGAGAACCTCAAGACAAAGGAGATCCTGACATATCACGCGGCCTATTATGGCATGCCGAAAGCCGAGCGGGAAACGCGCGCCGATGAGATCCTCGATTTTTTAGAGATAAGCGAAAAGGCTGACGTGTACTGCGATAAGCTGTCGGGCGGCATGAAGCGTCGCCTGCTCATAGGGCGGGCGCTGATGCAGAGGCCGAAAGTGCTCTTCCTCGACGAGCCCACGACCGGCGTGGACGTCCAGCTCCGCCGGGCCCTGTGGGACATGCTCCGAAAGCTCAACGCGGAGGGCACCACTATCGTGCTGACCACCCACTATATCGAGGAGGCGGAAAGCCTCTGCGGCCGCGTCGCCATCATGGACCATGGGCGCTTTATCGCGATGGGCTCGCCAGAAGAGCTGAAGCGTAACAAGGTCGAAAGCGGCCGTATCGAGTTTAGCATCGCAGGCGGTAAGGTGCCCGACCTCTCCATAGTCCCGGGCGTGCTCCGCTATACGCTAAAAGATGAGAAGCTCGTCGTTCACGTCTGCGATACGGACACGGCCGCCGTGAAGCTGCTCGAGCACCTCAAGGCCGGCGGCGTGGCAGTCCGGTCCATGCACGTCCGCGAGGCGACGCTCGAAGACGTATTTATTAAGCTCACGGGGCGTGAGATGCGTGAGTGAGTGGGACGCACTTTACACGATGCTGCGGCGGGAAATAATCCGCTTTACCCGAAAGCCCAACCGGACCATACTGCCCAGCGTCATCTCCACGTTCCTCTATATCTTCGCATTCGGCTATGCCCTCGGCTCGTCCATTCCGGGCATGGGCGGCCACACGTACATCCAGTTCATGCTCCCGGGCCTGATCATGATGCAGGTCATCCTGCACGCGTACATTAACCCGGCGTACTCGCTCTTCTCGTCGAAGGACGACCGCTACATCGAGGACCCGCTCACGACGCCGATGCGCTATTCGACCATGGTCGTCGCCTACGTGCTCGGAGGGATGACCCGGGGTATCGTCATGGGCCTTATCATCGGCGTAGTCACCATGGTCCTCTTCGGCATCGGGATCTTCGATATTCCGATGTTCCTGCTATTCTTATTGGGGACATCTGCGACGTTCGCCTGCTTCGGCATTATGCTGGGGCAGTGGTCGAAGAATATCGAGGACGTGGGCAACGTCATGAGCTATCTTCTCAGCCCGTTGCTGTTCCTGGGCGGCGTGTTCTTTTCCATAGACATCATCCCCGCCGACTGGATACGCTGGCTCTCATGGCTGGACCCGCTGACCTACGTCGTGGACGGGTTCAGGTACGCTATGATCGGCTACGAGCGGACGAACCCCTACTATTGTCTCATTGCCATCGGAGTCTCGCTTCTGGTCTGTTTCTTTGCCAGCCTAAAGCTCTTCGAAAGCGGCTATAACCTGAAGACGTAGGGCTAAGAAAGATTTTAATAAGAACAGGCCCAAGCTCTAATTAATAAGCACCTATTTTGGAGTTGATAACATCGATAATGTAGCAGTAATCGCCGGCGCTTCAGTGGAGCCACAGAAGCAGAAGAACCCGGCTCTAGCGGCCATTGGGTCTTTCTTTTTCCCGGGCCTCGGCCAGGTCTATAACGGTGAAGGATTTTTAAAGGGATTATTATTCTTTATCGTGACGTTGATAGCTTATCTCTTTTTTATTATTCCAGGATTGATCGTCCATATTTATTTAATATATAACGCTTACTCCACGGCAAAGAAGATGAATGAAGGTACTATACCTTATAAAGAGACGACGGAATCCAATATCATCCTGTTCATCGTGATCGGTATCGTCATATGGATTATTTACTTCATCGTGGTGACGATCATTGTAGCGGCAATCGTAGCAGCCTTTTTATACATGATGGTCGGTACCACGAACTCTTATTAAAGATGCTTTTTATTTTTTCCGCTTTTTACTGATTTATTAGGTTTTTATCTTTGTAACTCACGTACTGCCCCTGGTTTTTCAACACGAAAACACGAATTCTTTTTTATCCCACGTAAGGGCACGATAATCACTAAGTTCCATGCCTGGCGCTTAAAACACGAAACAACCCCCCGAATGGCACTAAAACACTAAAGGATTGAACCACGAGAACGGCATGAACTTAATGCTTTTTCTTGTATTTCAATTTAATTAGTGAGGTCCGTGCCCTTTGGGAGGTTGTTTGGTGTTTTGACGTGAAAGCATCCATCTTAGTGCGGTTCGTGTCCCTCACATGGGACTATGAAAAGTCTTTCGTGTTTTCGTGTTGAAAAACCGAACAAATCGGCGAACGACGCATATAGCATAAGTGAAAGAAAAACAAGTACGGAACTACTAGATTGTGTGTTTAAATATAGTGCCTTAGCACATCTGGGCACTTAAATTAAAAGTCAACACAGATTATTTTTTATAAAGAATCGGAAAACATCGAAGGATAAAAGTATAAAAATATAAAGGCTTAGTCCAGCCAGTCTTTGACAGGCTCGCCTTTATTGATCTGATCCGCCGTCACGTAGGCATCGTACATGGCGTAAATCCACAGGACAAGCGGGATGAGCAGTACCGGAAGGCAACACACGGCTCCAATGATCGTTATTACTCCCAGCAGGTAGATGATGCCCACGCCACATCCAAGGACCCAGTTCCCGACCGTCAGTATAATGCCCTTCTTGAACTGGCCATTGTAGATCTGCCCCAGGCCTATGAAGCCCATGACGAACATGCCCAAAAACGACAGTACGAGCGAAAAGAACGGCTCTTTTTTAATTTCTGCCACGGGCACGGCGGGCGAGACGGGCTGAGCGGCTGCCTGCGCCGGAGGCTGTATCGCCATCTTTTCCACGCATGTCTTGCAAAAGACCTTGCCGTCCTTCTCGGCGGCGCAGTCCGCGCATACGGCCTTGCCACAGCTCGTGCAGGTCCCGACCGCGTCGACGTCCGGATGTGTATTACATTTCATAGTATCCCGCCATTCCTTTATGGAAAATTTCGCACCCATAAAGAATTACTGGCGATATAAAGCTTGCTATATAGAAAAAGTTTTTACGAAAGGCGGAATGCCAATGCCGCGATATACAATAGCTTTATAGAGTTTTCGCATGAATTAGCGAGAATTCGTATAAAAAGTCAATTGCTACAGGTATACTTCCGGTGGAAATTAAGGGGGCAATTTTATTTGGCATGGCGCTGAGGAAATCTATATTAAGGCCTTGAAAAAGAGAAAGTGCTAAGGTGGTTATCCTTGTACGAGCAACCGCAAAAAAAGACTACAGA
Organism: Methanocella sp.; assembly: GCF_035506375.1. Classification (NCBI taxonomy): domain Archaea; kingdom Methanobacteriati; phylum Methanobacteriota; class Methanomicrobia; order Methanocellales; family Methanocellaceae; genus Methanocella; species Methanocella sp. The sequence goes on along the minus strand of NZ_DATJPM010000090.1, from coordinate 2,957 downwards.
GGGCGCGGCCCCTAAGTCATTTTTAGACAGTTACTTCCACATATCAGAAAGAAATTCGGATGTTAAGACCGAGATAATCGCCGGCGTTACCACTTTTATGACGATGGCCTATATCATCGTCGTTAACCCCGGCATACTCTCGGCGGCTATGGGTAAGGAATATTTCGGGGCATTGCTGGTGGCTACGTGCCTGGCGGCGGCGACATCGACGCTGCTCATGGGCATCTTCGCCAGGTACCCGTTTGCGCTGGCGCCGGGCATGGGCCTGAACGCCGTCGTGACGTACGGCATATGCATCGGCATGCACTTATCCTGGCAGATCGCCATGGCCTTGATCGTCATAGAAGGCTTCGTCATCCTCCTGCTGGTGCTGACGAACCTGAGAGAACTGGTCATGGACTCTATCCCGGCGTCGCTCAAGATCGCGATCGGCGTGGCCATAGGCCTGTTCATCGCGTTCATCGGGTTCAAGGACTCGGGGCTGATGATCGCCAACGCGGCCACGTATATCGGCTTTGGCAGTATGTCGAACCCCGTCGTGATCATGTCGCTTGTCGGACTTTTTATCATTATGGTTTTGATGGCCCTGAAAATTAAGGGTAATATCCTGTATGGCATCATACTGACATCGATCATCGCGCTGATCGCCTGCTTCGCGGCGAACTCCATGGGCATTGCCTTCAACGTCTTCGGCAATCCGGACGTTCCGGCCGTGGCCGGGGCAGCGCTGCCCGCAGGCGCGTCGAACCTGCCATCATGGGGCGGCTCCATCATCGAGCTGCCGAGCGCGGCAACGCTCTCTACAGTCGGCCAGGTCGACTTCGTGGGGGCCCTCAGCATAGGCATCCTCCCGCTGATCACGCTGGTCTTTGCCCTGGGCATGGTCGACTTCTTCGACACCATGGGCACCGTGGTCGCCGTTGGCGGACAGGCGGGCCTGCTGGATAAGGACGGTAAGCTGCCCGGCCTTAAGGAGGTCCTGGCAGTGGACTCCCTGGCGGCCATGATCGGCGGCTTCATGGGCTGCAGCTCGAACACGACTTACGTGGAAAGCGCGTCGGGCGTGGGTGCGGGTGGCCGGACAGGTCTGGCGTCCGTCGTGACGGCGATCCTGTTCCTGGTGGCCATGCTGTTCGTACCGCTGGCATATTTGATCCCCAGCGCGGCAACGGCTCCCGCCCTGATCGTCGTCGGCTTTATGATGCTAACCCTGGTCAAGGACATCCCATGGGACAAGCTTGAGGACGCTCTCCCGGCCTTCCTGACCATCGTGGGCATGGTCTTTACCTTCAGTATCTCGAAGGGCATAGGCTTTGGGTTCATATCCTACTGCATCATAAAGGTCGCCTCGGGCAAGTGGAGAGAAGTACACCCCGTCATGTGGATCGTGGCGTTCGTATTCGCCCTGTACTTCATCTTCGTGTCGAGCATCATATAGGCAAAATCGGGGCTTCAAGCCTCACTTTTTTATTTTTATGTCTAAGATAGGATCTTATAAGGAGTCCCTTGACAGAGTCGGGGACATCGACGCGTACCTCTTGAAAGAGTCGGGACTTCCCGGCCCAAGGGGGAACATAGAGCTCGGCCAGGCGGTAGCCGACTGGGGCAACGAAAAGCTGTTCGAGCATTTATTATCGTTCACGCCGGATAAGGCTCCTGTTAATTCGCCGTATGAATTCCTGGCCTTTTGCGGCACAGTCGGCATGGGAAGGCTGCTGGCTGACGGCGATGTTAAGAAATTTAAAGTGATACGTGAGCTTGCATCGGATCCCCGGTGGCGTGTCCGCGAAGGCGTGGCCATGGCCCTCCAGCGCCTTGGAATGAAGGATATGGGCAGGCTCCTGGACGAGATGGAGAAATGGAGCAAGGGCAACCCGCTCGAGCAAAGGGCCGCGGCTGCCGCGCTGTGCGAGCCGGCGCTGCTGAAGGATAAAAAGCTGGTCCTGCGGGTCTTAAAGATCCTGGACAATATAACCGCTTCCATGGGTAATGCCGAAGACCGGAGATCCGACGAGTTCGTCGCCCTTAAGAAGGGCATGGGCTATTGCTGGAGCGTGGCGGCCGCCGCCTCCCCGGAAGATGGTAAAAAGGCCATGGAAAAATGGTTTTCCAGTAAGGATAAGGATATTATCCGGGTCATGCAGGAGAACCTGAAGAAGAATCGTCTTGAGCGTAAAGACCCGGCCTGGGTAAAGGCATGGAAAGAGCACTTCAATATAAAATAGTTCCCCGATTATTTTTTATGGAATATAAGGCCTCCAATGGCGATGCCTATGACAATGAATATCAGCGCGTAGACGAAGTTTACCGCCGGTAGAACGTTACCGGCCGTCGTCGCGATCGAGCCGATGGCGTTCGTGGCCTGGGCCGTGGGGTCCGGTAAAGACCCGACAGATACCTGCGCCTGTACGGCGGAATCATATGCGGCTTTTAGATGGCTCATCGGGCTAATGATGGCCGACTGTATGTCGTGGACCGTGTTCATGCCGTACATGGTGAGGTTGTATGCGCCCATGTCGGAGGGGTCCATGGAACCGGCCTGCGTGGCGTTGATCTCCTGGACGGTCTGCGAGTACTGGACGTTCGCGGACTCGTTCATCATGCGGACGGTATCGTTGAAAAGCTGCCAGACGTCCGTACTTTCGAGCATATAATAGAACATTGTCCTGTTAATAGATAAATGCTTAGAGAGCTTTCGAGCGGATTATCCGATCCTGCGGACGGCTTCCACCATGTTAGCCAGTTTCTGGTAGGCCGCATCACGGTTCCGCATGCGCATGCCGCAGTCGGGGTCGACCCACATGTTTTTCTTTCCTATCCTGTCGATGCCGGCACGGATGGTTTTTTCGATCTGGTCGACCGTCTCTACGGTATTCGTGGTCGTGTCCACGCAGCCAAAGCCGATGATCTTGCCATGTGCCTCGATGAGGCCTTTGTCCATGGCATCCAGGTTCTTC